>JAFWNJ010000006.1 GCA_017510425.1 Candidatus Saccharimonadota bacterium | reverse complement strand
CACAGTGAACTAAAACGACGACTAAATAACCATCGCGGGCTTAAAAAGAACCAAAAAATTCAGTTCGCACGAATTTTCTTCTCTGGAAGAACAGAGGTATAAATACACACAAAATGTCTATTAACCCGAAGATTCTTAAGGGAATTGAAGATTAAAAAACCGGCCGTGAAGCCGCGCTTTCTAATTCCTGGTGGTACCGGGTGGGATCGAACCACCGACCTTGGGCTTATGAGTCCCACGCTCTAACCAGCTGAGCTACGGTACCATGTGGAGTATTATAGCATAATTTCCTAGATTGGTACACCCGACCGGAAGGGTTTTTCGTTTCGGGTCATAGATTTGGTACACCCGACCGGAATCGAACCGATATCATTGGTTCCGGAAACCAACGTTCTATCCGTTGAACTACGGGTGCAGGGAAAATAATACTCTCCTGTTATTATACCCCATCTGTAGGGAAAAATCTATAAAACGTATATATCCATGGTATACTAGGTTTTTTGACCTAGTTTTAATAATAAATATGAGATTTTAGCATTGGGAAAATCTGATTTAAAAATTTTAAAATTTCCTATATAATATAATATATGAACAGTGAAAAAGAAAGTAGTTTTAATTTTCACAATGTGCCTAGTTGGGACGATAAGGATGGTTGGTCAAAGTACGCTGATGAAGTTAGAAATCTTGCGAAGCAGCATGCACAGATGGGAGAAACTACTTATCCGACGTTTGGGGAGAAAATAGCGGCAAGACCAATGCAAAAATACCTTGAACGATCTGCGAGTATGCCGTTTTATTCAAGTTTTGAGGAGCCATCAGAAGCACTCACTCGGGTTATTAAATTCAGAAAGAAACTTGTGGAGGCTGCTTTAGATACAGTTTGTGAAGTAAATCATGAGGACATTGCAGAACTGAGAGTGACTCTTGCGGAATTGCCTGTGGATGCTCGACGTATACAGAACAAGATCTTTACAAGGCTAATGTATGTTTATAAAAGCGAATTTATTTTAAAAACAATAAAGCCTATCCAAAAAGTAAGGAGAGGTGAAGAAATGTTGGCTAGGTTGTTTGGGGGTAATTATATGTGGTATGATTTTATAGAAAAACTAACAGAATTGGATGAAGATGGTAAACCAGTAGTTTCAGATGAATTGTTCCAGAATTTTTTTGAGTGGTATCAGACAAGTTTAGCAAAACAACAGCATGAACTTAATGAAGAGATGCCATCGAGAATATACGAATATTCTTGTGGTGTAGAGGATGCCGTTAAAGAGGGGCGTTTGCCAGAAGGCTTCGTAAGAAATTTGGATTCTTTTGAACCGGATTCTCCAAGATCACGTAATCTAAATATTTCGCTGTTTGACATGATGGTTGGTTCGTCTGCGACGGGAGTATTTTTTGAGCAACTGCCAACGTATCGAAAGGCTCCAATTGGAGTACGTGCTGACATTTTAGGCGACTATGGAGAGTTTGAAACCATTTGGCATGAATTAACTCATATAACTTCTGGTGACGAAATTGATTTCGGCGATGTTGAAGCAAATCAGATTATTAATGAGGCTTTGACTGAGCATATTAGTCATGTAATTTTGAAAAGTGGCCAAGATGATTTTCTTTCTGATGAGGACGACTATGCTTTTATGAGTGGAAAAGCTTATGCTAAGGAACGAGAAGTAGTGAGATGGTTGGCTTCTAGCGGAAATAAGACAATTTCTCCCCAAATGTTTTATGAGGCCTATGCGGAATATGACCCTGAATACGGGAAGGCGTACGAGGCTAGTCTTTATCAAATAGATGGTGAAAGACCAAAGCCTAAAATGGGTCCCAAAAAGGAGGCTTTGATTTCGGCACTACTTGAGGCATTCCCAGAATGTAAGGATGTTAACGATTTGGGAAAACTAATCGTAAAGAAGTTTGAAGAAGATAAGTAGAAAGCTTTTTGAGTGTCTTGGTGTACTTTAGTGTGAGAGGTGGCATCAATGTTAGATTGAGGAGGCAAGTATTGGTAAGATTGAGAAAATGAGTTGTTACTGACTAATCCCGACCAGGCGCCAAGAAAAGCGTAATGTAATGAAGAGCAGAGAGCTGCCAGCGTGTCCATTTGTAAGAGGCTTACTTTTTTCGTCTTTGTGCAGCAACTAGGTCAAAAATGATACTAAGAATTGCAAAGATTTGCGAAATAATATAAAAAGTAGTAAGGTTAAACTCTTCAAACATCCTTATTTATTATAACATGAGCGTTTTTATCAATTTAATGTGGCTTTCAAAAAAGGTCTTAAAGAAGGCTTTGTTTCACAATGGTACACTCGGAGGGATTAGACTTTTACTGGCGTAAAAGTCTTCCGTGGGGCGTCGGTTCAAAAAATCTAAAATAAATTTTAGATTTTTATTCACCTCCTACCACGGTCGAACCCTGTGGGTTCTATCCCTCCCCGTGCATTAAGACATTAAAAAAAGCCAGACGGCTTTTTTAATGTCTTGGTACACTCGGAGGGATTCGAACCCACGACCCCTTGTTCCGAAGACAAGTGCTCTAATCCACTGAGCTACGAGTGCATAGGGTAATTATAACATTTTTGGGCTTTGTTTTAAACCACAAGCTTTTACAGGGGGTTGTAATGCGTGTGAAACTGTGTTAGGGATAGCGTATGCTAATAAAAAATGGAGGCGATCTAATTAGACATTTCCTAAGTCAAGAGATTCATCAGTCATATTTCGTGGTTTTTGTGGCGGCGGGGATAATAGTCGGAGTGATACTGGGTTTGGTGCTTAGAATAAACTATTTTGTATCGCCGGTGTGGATTGTTTTTGTGATCATACTTCTTGTGATAGCGTATATAAAACCAAAGATTGCTTTTTCTGTAATAGCTTTAATTGCTGGGATGATGGTGGCATTTGTGAGGGTTTCTAATGAGCTAGTAGATACGAAAAAAATCGAAGGTCTGGTTGGTGGCGAAATAACTGTGACAGGAAGAGTTAATGGGGATCCTGAGCTGGATGAAGGGAACTTGAAATTTAAACTAGCGGACTTGCAATTTGATGAAAATGGTGAACAAACGGTAAGAGGTAGTTTGTTTGTGACAATGAAAGGCAACGAAATAGAAAGAGACGATGTTTTAACTCTAAAAGGGAAGCTCCTAGGTGGATTTGGAGTGTATGCTGGGTATTTATATATGCCAATAGTAGAAAAATGGACGAAGCCGGTGCCAGGGAATCTGATGGTGAGGATTCGGAACTGGTTTGCGGAGAGAATAATGGGAGCAATGCCAGAAAGGGAGGCCGACCTCGGAATATCGTACCTTTTAGGGATGAAAACATATCTTCCGAATGATTTGGCGGAAGAGATGAGGACTGTGGGGCTAGTGCATATGGTGGTAGCGAGCGGGGCGCATTTATCGATTATTGTGGAATTAGTAAAAAGGATACTGAAGAAAATATCTAGGTTACTATCCTTGATTTTATCGTTATTATTAATAGTGCTATTTATGAGTATGATTGGTTGGACACCATCGATACTAAGGGCGGGAATGATGGCGAGCTTGACATTAATAGCGTGGTATTTCGGGAGGAAAATTCAGCCATGGAGAGTAATTCTTATTGTAATGGCGATTACGCTTATGATGGAGCCAATGTTTATGGTAAATGTGGGATGGCTGATGTCTTTTGCATCGTATATTGGCATTATGATTCTGGGGCCGATGGTGACGAAATATTTTTATGGAGCAAGAAAGCCGAATGCGATTGGCGGAATGATAATAACGACACTAAGCGCTACCATAATGACCTTACCGATAACTTTATACTATTACGGCTCGGTGTCTCTTATCAATGTGGTTGCGAATGTATTAATTCTACCGACATTGCCTTGGGCGATGGGGTTAGTATTTTTGGTTGGCATGGTAGCAGAAATACCGGTAATTGCTGGTGTAGCTTCTTTCATAGCTACTAAATTACTAGATTATCATATAGGAATGGTGGAGGTGTTTAGTAAAATGCGAGAGTTCTTGGTGGAGATACCGCAATATCTGTGGCAAGTGTTTCTGATTTATGGGGTAGTGATGATTCTAATGTTATGTTCATGGAGGTGTAGGACTGGAGGTGGAGAGTTGCCGTAATTAACAAAAAATGGACTAAGTCAGAGTAAGCCGGATTGGTACAGACTAATAGACATCTAAGATAGAAAGTGATAAAATATTGGCAAGTTGAATTATAATTTTGATGGGAGAAAAACATGTCAGGACATAGTAAATGGGCAACCACGAAGCGGCAGAAGGCAGTAGTGGATGCAAAGCGAGGAGCACTTTTTACCAAGATTGGTAATCAGATTGCAATTGCGGCAAGAGGTGGTACTGACCCAGCGATGAATCCATCACTCGCGATGGTGCTGGAAAAGGCGCGACTGGCAAATATGCCGAAGGCGAATATTGAAAGAGCGATTCAGCGAGTGGCGGATAAGTCGGCAGCGGCATTGATTGAAGAAGTATATGAGGCTTATGGTCCGGGCGGAGTAGGTATTATTATTGAAGTAGCTACGGACAATAAGAATCGGACTTTGCCAGAGGTCCGACATACGTTAGATAAAAATGGTGGACGAATGGCAGAATCTGGTTCGGTGATGTTTCAGTTCAAGCATAAAGGCGTGATTGAAGTTAGCGAGAAGGGTGACGAAGTGATGATGGCGGCACTGGATGCGGGAGCGGAAGATGTGTCGGATGAAGATGAAGGCACGGTGATTTATACGGATGCTTCGGACTTAATGAAAGTGCGACAAGGGTTGATGGACGGTGGTTTTACAGTGGCATCGGCAGAGTTGCAGTACGTGCCGACTTCTTATGTGCCAATTGAGGGTGAGAATGCCGAGAAACTCGAGAATTTGTTATCGGCGGTAGATGATCTTGATGATGTGACGAATGTCTATACAAATGCGGAATAATAATATATTTAAGTGAATGGAGTTCATAAAGGCAGCAGCAGAGAAGAAAAGCTAGCTTTCTGCTCGAATTTGAAGAAGATATGGTATAATTAGAGCGGAAGGGTGGCCGAGTGGTTGATGGCACTGGTCTTGAAAACCAGCAGATTAACGTCTCGCAGGTTCGAATCCTGTCCCTTCCGCCAAATAAGTGAAACCAAAGCTTGCTTTGGTTTTAGTTATTTGAAGGAAGGGAACATGGATGGCCCATCCTGTCTTTCGCCAAGTTTAGTCAATATCAATTTCGGTGCCGCAGGTGGCGTTGATGCCGAGATTTGAAAGAATAATCATTTCGTCATCGGAAATCATGTGGGTGGAGTGAAGCTCGGAGTCTTTCAATTTATCAAGAGATTCCAGAGCTTTTTTGACGACCGGATTGGTGGTGGAACAGATAGAGAGCGCAATTAGGACTTCGCCAAGCTTCAGATAGTTTTCTTTAAAATTACTGGTTTTATTCTTGATCTCCAGGATTGGTTTTAGTACGGTGGGGGAGATGAGATCGACTTCATCTGGAATGCGATTGATGGTTTTCAGGGTGTTAAGGAAGGCGGCGGAAATTGGTGAGAGAATGTCGGTCTTGCGGCCTGGGATGAAATTCTTGCCAATTTGGATGCAGGCGCTGGGGAGGTTGCCGGAGCTTTGGCGTTTCTTGTCGGCTTCGAGCGCGACGGTGCGATCGGATTCGGAAATATTAAGCTCGTTCATGAGTAACTTAATGCGTTCTGGTACTTCGGGGGTGACGGCGCCCTTCTTCAAGTCGGTGAGGGCGCGATAATAGCGGCGGATGATTTCGTTTTTGGCGGCGCGCTGCACGGCTTTATCGTCGGTAATACATTCGCCGATGACGTTAACGCCCATATCGGTGGGAGAATAGTAAATTGCTTTGCCGGTGATACGGGTTAAGATTTCTTTAAGAACTGGGAAAGTCTCGAGATCACGATTGTAATTTACGGCGGTGACACCGTATTTGTCGAGATGGAAATGATCAATCATGTTGACATCGCCAAGGTCGGCAGTAGCGGCTTCGTAGGCAACATTGACCGGATGTTTTAGTGGCAAAGACCAGACTGGGAAGGTTTCGAATTTAGCATAGCCAGCATTAATGCCGCGCTTGGATTCGTGATAAAGTTGCGAGAGGCTGGTGGCTAGCTTGCCTGAGCAAGGGCCGGGAGCGGAGACGATGACGAGTGGCTTCGTGGTCTCAATATACGGATTGGCACCGTAGCCTTCGTCGGATACGATGGTATCGACATCGGTAGGATAACCTTTGGTGAAGGTGTGGAAGTAGGTCTTGATCTTATAATCTTTCAGGCGATTTGCGAAATCTTTGGCTTTTTTCTGGCCATCGTAGAGTGTGATGACAACGGAGCTGACATAGAGATTATGGGCGCGCAAGAATTCGATTAGGCGGAGGACTTCGGTTTCGTATGAAATCATGTGATCGGCGCGAATTTTGGATTTTTCAATAGCGTTGGCATTGATACAGAGAATGATTTCGGCATCGTCTTTGAATTCTTGGAGGAGACGAATCTTAAGGTCCGGGAGAAAACCGGGCAGAGTGCGGGCGGCGTGTTGGTCGTCGATGAGCTTGCCGCCAAATTCGATGTAGAGCTTGTCAAACATCTTAATGCGTTGGTTGATTTTTTTCTTTTGGATTTTGAGATATTTTTCGGCATCGAAGCACTTTTTCATGATTTCTCCTTTTTTTAAAAACAAGAAAAATCCCCGCTTTGGATTAAAGGGGGATTAGCGGCCGTTTTTTAAGCGAGGGTGTTTTCGCTTGTCGCTGTGTTTGTGATTATTGTTGCGATTTTGTTTCGCGACAATTTTCATTTTAAACTTTCTTGCCATGAAAGAATTATAGCACATTGTGGTAAAAACAGAAAACGATTGTGCTATAATTTGAGGTATGAATGAGAATGAAATACAACTAAAACGACGTGAAAATGAAGAAAACGCGACCGCCGAGAGAGCTAGGATTCTGGGGTTGCCGTATCTGGATATGAGGGAATATGAGAAGACTCTGCCATTGATTCCGGATTTACTACCGATTAGCGAAATGCACCAGAATTTTATTATTCCACTGCAGCGGGGTGAGGGTGAAACGAATTATCAGTTCATGGTGACTAGCCAGACTCCGCGGTCGTTAATTCAGAAGATGAGGCGGGAGTATGCAGATGATGGCGAGAGGGTGGATTTCTTCTTGATTTCGAATTCGGCTTATCAGGTATTGATGTTACGGTATGATCCGCCAAAGGAAGTAAAATATGATGATATTAAAATCGCGGGAGAGGGCGATTCGGAGACGATTGCTTCGGTGTCGCAGACTCTAGCGCGCGTGTCGCCGGAGAAGGTGTTTGATTTCCTGATTGATCAGGCGGATAAGCTAGGGGCGAGCGATATTCATATTGAGAATCTACGCAATGAAATTAGAATTAGAATGCGAGTGGATGGTTTGTTGCACCCGGTGGCGACGATTGATAAGGACAAATACCGGATTTTCATGGGTGAGCTATCCTCGCGGGCCAATGTGTCGACGGCGACTAATAAGCCGCAGTCTGGTCACATGCAGAAAGACATTCATCGTGACGGTGTGACACACCTAGTCAACATTAGGGTAGAGACGATTCCGACGATGTATGGACAGGATGCGGTATTGAGACTGTTTAATTTCGACGAGTCGCTACTGAATTTGGATTTGCTTGGCCTATCTGAGGAAGAAAGAAAAGAAATTGATGAGATTATTACACATCCGCGGGGGCTAGTATTAATGGTGGGGCCGACTGGCTCTGGTAAATCTACAACACTGTATTCGATGTTGAATGCGCTGAACACTTCAGACAAGAAGATTATTACCCTGGAGGATCCGATTGAATATGGTATCACGGGGATTTCGCAAATTCCAATTAATACTGGAGAGGGTGGCTCTTTCGCGGAGGGGCTGCGCTCGGTGCTGAGGCTAGATCCAGATGTGGTAATGGTGGGCGAGATTCGCGATGCAGATACGGCGAAGACGGCAATTCAGGCTTCAATTACCGGGCATTTGGTGCTATCGACATTCCATGCGAATTCGGCGAGTGCAGCTTTCTCACGAATGATTGATTTGATTGGTACGAATCCGATTTTCTCGAGTTCGATTAGATTAGTGATTGCGCAGAGATTGGTAAGAAAGCTGGCGGATTCGAAGCAGGAGAGGCTGGCGACCGAGGCAGAAGCGAAATACATCAGAGAGGTGCTGGCGGGAGTACCGGAAAGTAGACTACGGGGGGTTGATCTGAATAATATCGTACTATATGAGGCTGTCCCGACCGAGGAATCCCCATTTGGTTACGAGGGGCGGACGGTGGTAATGGAACAACTGGTGGTCTCGGAAGAGATTCAGGCGTTTATCCGAGGAGAAGTAGCCGATATTAATACGAATGCGATTGAAAAAGCAGCTCGAGACAAAGGCATGTTGACCTTAGAGCAAAAAGGCGTGATTCTGGCGCTAAAGGGCGAGACTACTTTAGAAGAAGTGTCGCGTGTGATATAATGAGGGAACTATGAGTAAAAAAATTGTTTCAGATTATAACGGTTACGACTATAAAAAGGATTTCTGGGAGAATACTGGCAGAGAGTATGAGGATCAGGCGGATAGAATGGCGATTCGGAAGTTGCTCCCGAAGCGGATGGGGAAGTTTGCCGATATCGGCGGTGGATACGGGAGACTAGCAAATGAGTATTTGAAGCGGGCGCATAAGGTGTTCCTATTTGATTATTCGAAAACTGAGCTGGAGCAGGCGAAGGAAATCTACGGTGATAAGATTGAGACTCGGGCGGGTGATATTTATGAGCTGCCATTTAAGGATGACGAACTGGATGGATTAATGATGGTCCGCGTGACCCATCACCTGAAGTATTTGGACAAGGCGATGGCGGAACTATACCGGGTGTTGAAGCCGGGGGGAGTGGCCGTGATTGAGGTAGCGAACAAGCGGACTCTGCCGAAGATGGCGCGATTCGTGACGGGGCGAAGTAAGGTGAATCCGTTTGATAAGACAGTGGCGAATTACAAGGAAATATCGGCGAACGGGTTTTATAATTACCACCCGAAATACGTGGAAGAGATTTTTGACAAGACTGGGTTTAAGTGCGAGAAGGTGCTGTCGGTATCGAACTTCAGGAGCCGGAGCCTAAAGAAGGTGCTTGGTACGAAGAATCTTGTGAAGATGGAAGACAAGGCGCAGAAGGTACTGGCACCGATTCGGTTTGCGCCGTCAATCTATTATAAGTTGAGAAAACCAGAAGAATAGTGTATAATATTGATAGTCTGTAAGGGGGCAGTCTTGGGCTCGTCGTTCAACGGATAGGACATATCCCCTCTAAGGATACAATGCTGGTTCGATTCCAGCCGGGCCTACCACCTATTTGAGTTAAAAGCCGGCATCTCGGCGTTTTTTCTTGCTTGCTCGATCAATAATCGCACTTCGCAAGAAGAAAACACCAATCTGCCGGCTTTTAATCTCAAATAGGAAATCGGGAGAATAGTATGAAAAATGAACTGGAAGTGAATTCCAGTTTATTTTTGATTTTTTAATGGTTATGATATAAAATGAAAACATGAAATCTAGATTTGTGAGCTTCTTGTTGCCTGGCGGTATGGTAGGAGTGACTATACTAATGGGCGGAATACTAACTCTACCTAAAGCTATGGCAGATGATTCTAGTGTAACTACAGCTACCATTACAGTACCTATGGCCTGTTCTATGTCTAGTACGACTGATACTGCTCATACAGCAGAAGTCCCTAATGGTATAGATTCCCGTGGACAAGATTATTATCCTGATGGTATTGGACAAACTACACTTAAAGTCTATTGTAATGATAATGAAGGATTCTCCGTCTATGCAGTAGGATATAGTGATGATACATTAGGAAATACATATCTTAGAGATAGTACCTTAGGACAAACTAGTGATATTCTAACTAGTACTACATTCACTGGTAATACTTCAGCCTGGGCGATGAAGATTGGTGTAACGTCTGGTACTTATACTCCCATCATTGCCGGAAGTACTGGTGACTCTGAAAAACAATCCGGTGATACTGACTATAGTGACTGGGCTGCAGTACCATCTACCTACACCAGAGTATCTTATCGTAATTCTGGTACTGATGTAGATAATAATAGTATCTATACAGAGGGCGCTAGAGTCACTACTACCTATGCTGTTTATATTAGTTCTACCCAGAAAGCTGGTACATATATTGGACAAGTTAAATACACTCTACTTCATCCAGCTTCTGAAGAACCATTAAGACCACAACCCTCTACTGCAGGATATATTAATTACTATGCTAATGCTAAGACTGCTGAAGGTACGATGGGAAGGCAAGCGGCTACGGACGGTAATACTGTAACTTTATTTGCATCCAATTTCTCCCGCGAAGGTTATGGCTTTGCTGGCTGGTCTGATGCCTATGATTATGAAATTAATCCAAATGCTCACTTCTATGGTCCAAATGAAGATATTACAGTCCCTACCGGTACTACAGCTAATGGACTAGCCCTTTATGCTGTCTGGATTAAGTCTGCTGGTAATCTCCAAGACTCTAGCAAAGTCGCTGAACTCTGCGATGTCAATGGTAGTTTAATTGCTGCTACCTATAATAATGAAGGCGATCAAGACGAATCCACTTGGTCCATTACCGCAAATCTATCCAGTATCTCAGCTCTGACTGATACACGAGATAACCAGACCTATGCTATTGCCAAACTCACCGATGGTAAGTGCTGGATGATAGAAAACTTAAGACTAGCTGATACTCACCAGGAAGGAGCCAATACTGTACCTACAACTCTCACCACGGCTAATACTAACAATCCATTGAACGATAACGACCCAACTAATCCTACTGTCATACTAAAGCATAACTATACCGACACGCAAACCTTCACTAACCTTTCCCCAACATCAAATGTGGCTTATAATGCTGACACTGCCCCAGAAGGCTGGTGTAGCACTAATTCTGCTGCCTGTGATGACCAGTCTAGACTCAGGACTGATAATACTGCTAGTAGGGTCTCATACACCAATACCCAAACCATGTCTACCGGTGCAAATCTATACTCATATGGCAATTACTACAACTGGTATTCTGCTACAGCTGGTAGGGGAACCTATAGTAAATCCAGTGGTAATACAGAGGGAGATCTCTGTCCGAATGGATGGCACCTACCTACCGGTACAGGTACTGGTGAATTCGGTGTACTTAGTAATAGCCTTGGTGGCTTGCAAAGCAATGGCACGGCACAAACAATGACTAGCTCTACTTCTCCAACTGTAGCTATAATGCTTAAGAGAATTCGTCATTTCCCAAATAATCTTCTCTACTCGGGCACCGTGAGTGGCGCCTCCATTAACAGTCGTGGTAGCAACGGAAGCTATTGGTCGTCTACGGCGAGCAGTAATAACTACGCCTACCTCCTGTACTTCAGCTCTTCTAACATCTACCCAGGTACAAACAGCAGCACCAAGTATTACGGAAGGGCGGCCCGCTGTGTAGCTAGTGCGCAGTAGTTTTTAGCGTAGTTCGGATTAGATATAGTCCAATTGAAGCCCCCGAGAAGGGGCAGAATTAGTCTTCTTCTGGTAGGAGGGCGATGTGGAGTTCGTCGAGCTGGGCTTGGTCGACAGGGGATGGAGAATTCATCATAAGGTCGACACCGTTGCCGTTTTTAGGGAAGGCGACGATATCGCGAATGTTGTTGATACCCTCTAGAACCATGAAGATACGGTCGAGACCAGGGGCGCAGCCAGCGTGGGGTGGTGCACCGAATTTGAAGGCATTCAACATGCCGGAGAAACGAGCTTCGACATAATCGTTATTGTAGCCGAGAATATTGAAGACCTTGTACATGATTTCAGGATTGTAGTTACGGACGGCGCCAGAGCAAACCTCTATGCCATTCATGACCATATCGTACTGGTCGGCTTTGATGGCTAATTTATCAGCATCGGTCTTGGCTTCTTCTAGTGCCTTCAGGCCGCCTTTTGGCATGCTGAAAGGGTTGTGACCGAAATCAAGCTTCCTGGCTTTATCATCCCATTCGTAGAATGGAAAATCGATTACCCAGGTGTAGGCAATTTCGTCTGGATCTTTAAGATTGAAATGATCGGCAAATTCGATACGGAGCTGGCCGAGGACTTTATTGACCTTGTCACGGTCGTCGGCACCAAAGAAGACGGCATCGCCGGATTTGGCACCGGTTAATTTCGCGACACCGGAGATTTCGGAGTCGGTCATGAATTTCAGGATTGGAGATTTGGCGCCCTCGTCGGTGTAGAGAATGTAGGCTAAGCCACCGGCGCCGAGCTTGCGGGCCTTGTCGGTGAACTCGTCAATCTCGCGGCGAGTGAGCGTAGCGCCACCCTTGACACAGATTGCTTTGACACAGGGCTGCTTGAAGACTTTAAAATCAGTGTCTTTAAATATTTCGGTGAGGTCGATCAGTTCCATGCCGTAACGAAGGTCGGGTTTATCAACACCGTAAGTCTCCATGGCGAAATCATAAGGCAGGCGAGGGACTGGGGAGCCTTTGATGAGATATTTCTTGGCTGGCTCGGATTTTAGAACGAGTTTCTTATGGCTAAAATCGGTGGCGAGCGATAGATAAAGTGGCTCGATCGCCTCGCGCACGGTCTCGCCATCTTCGACGAAGGAGATTTCGCAGTCGAGCTGATAGAAATCACCGTAAAGTCGGTCGGCACGAGGGTCTTCGTCGCGGAAGCAGGGTGCGATTTGAAAATATTTATTGACACCGCCGACCATGAGAAGTTGCTTGAACTGCTGAGGAGCCTGGGGAAGGGCGTAGAACTTGCCTGGATGTAATCTAGATGGAATCAAGAAGTCGCGGGCGCCTTCAGGGGAGGAGTTGGCAAGAATCGGTGTAGTGACTTCGGTGAAATCGTGATCATACATGAAGTCGCGGATGAAACGATAATATTCAGAGCGGCGCTTCAGAATTCCCTGCATACTGGGTCGACGAAGATCTAGGAATCTGTATTTCAGGCGCAGTTCCTCGGATGATTCTTCGCCATCATCATGGGTGTTGACTGGGAGAGGCTCTGATTTGTTTAGGAGAGTGAGGTCTTTAACAACAAGCTCGATGGTGCCGGTCTCGATGTTTGGATTGATTAGATCCTTGGCACGCTCGCGCATAGTGCCGGTGGCTTTCAGGACGTATTCGTCACGGACGGACTCGGCAAGCTTGAATGAGTCGGGAGTATCTGGAGTGATGACTAATTGGATGATGCCCGTATGATCGCGGAGGTCGATAAAAATCAGACCACCATGATCGCGGCGGGAGTTGACCCAGCCAGCAACAGTTACGGATTTGTCTTGTAAATGGTTTTTTAATTCGTTTGCTAAAATTCTCATATGTGTTATTATATCACTTTTTTCTGGTAAGTGAAACAATAATGTCATCAACTTAAGCATGCCTAACAACAAAAAACTAGTTCAATAGATAATCAAGCAACATCTGGATGGTGAAGAAACCGGCGAGGGAATCGTGGTCGTCCAGGACGAGGAAATAATAGCTGTTGGTGCGTTCGATTTCGGAGACGGCGTGACTCAAAGAGTCGCTGGCGTGGAGGTATTGAACGTCCTTATCTAGATACTTCTCGGCGCGATCGGTGCGTTTGATTTCGAGAGTGTTCAGGGCTTCGGTGTGGATGATACCCTTTACCTTGTCATTATTGTCCACCACGGGGAAATTGGTGAAGCCGGATTTGTAGAGTTTATCAAGTACGAGTGGGCCGAGGATTTCTTTGGAGTTTACGAAAATCATTTTGGATTTCGGCACCATGATGGATTCGACAGTGCGGTCATCGAAACTCATGATAGCGGCGATACGACTACGGTCGCGGCTGCTTAAGATGGACTTGGGTGTGCGCTGGAGTACACCGATGAAATCTTCGAGAGATTTAGGGGTGTATTTAGGCGGGCGTGAGGGTGCATTCGTGTGGCGATATTTATCTAATTTAGGGTCAAGCCAGCGGACAAACTTCTTTAATAAATCATCTAACATGCTATAATATATTATATCATTATTTAGAAAAGGAGTTATGAATGAAAAAAGTGAGAGGTTTTTCGGTAGCTGGCGTGATTGCGGTCGTGGTTGTGGTGGCACTGATTGCGGTTGGGGCGTTTCTGGTGATTGATGGAAACAATAAGGCGACTAATTTTAACGAGTATGATTTCTATTCCATCATTGAGCCAGATGCTAGTAACGGGAATATTGGTGATCATGTGAAGGGCGACCCAAATGCTCCGGTGGTTATATTCGAATATGCGGATTATCAGTGTCCGGGCTGTGCTTCGATTAATAAGCGCGTAAATAATTTGATTACGGAGCTAGATGGTAAACTAGCGGTAGTGTATAGGAGCTTTCTGTTGTCATACCATCAGAATGGCACGGCGGCGGCTTCAGCGGCTGAGGCGGCTGGACTTCAGGGATATTGGAAACCTTATGCTGATAAGTTGTTTGAAGAGCAGTCAGAATGGGAATATGCTTCAGCCTCGGAGAGGACGGAGTATTTCGATAAGTACTTCACGGAGGTGACTGGGGGAAGAGGTGACCTAGAGAAATTTCATAAAGACATTGCCAGCGAAGCAGTATCGAAAAAGATTAGTTTCGACATGGGAATTGGTCGGAGAATTGACGTGGCTGGGACCCCGGCGTTTTATATTGACGGTCAGCTAATATCGTGGAATAGTGCAGGTGAGATAGTGATAGACGGGAAGACGATTTCTTGGGAAGAGACCACTGATGGAAGTGGGTTTGCCAAGGTGATAAAGCAGATTGTGGCGGCTAAACTGGGTGAGGAGTGATTTGGTGTAGTGAATTTCGATTTGTAGGATAGTGAGAATTTGATGTCAAAAATCCCCCATTTGGTAGGGGGATTTTCGCGAGTTAAATCTCGATGAACTCTTGCCAAGCGGCAGGAGCGATTTTTGACTTTTTGCGTTCCTGAGAACGTTTTAGCCCTTTGATACGCATGTATCTAATATTCTCCTTAATGATTTTCGCTCGTCGACCTTGCAGACCCACCTCGCAAAGACTTTAGCCATAAAGCCATTGGGAATAAATGAGCGATGGCTCTTATTGTAGCAAGGATTGTAAAATCATGCAAGCATATGCAACGTCATCAACTTAAGCATGCTTAAGTTAATGGTATTGCTCGGCTTATGAATTATGTCTGGCGTTGTGATATAATTTAGAGTATGAAAAAGCTTAAACGGATTAAGTTTCATAGGGTAAAGACTTGGCAGCTGCTAGTGATACTGGTGCCGCTGCTTTTTGTCGATGCGACTCTGCTGAGATTTGATCATGTGAAGATGACGGAGCTGAGAGAAGCGGTGCTTTTGGCTGATGAGGAGGAAAGTGATGAAGATATATTGAATGGGCTGGAGGAATTGAAGAAATTTGTGTTTTCTAACATAGTAATTAATATCGTAGATGATAATGGCGAGAAGAAGATTACGTTTGGGACGGGACCATTCTACTTAGAGCACCAGTATATAAGGGCGGCAAATAAGGCGCTTCAGGAGGCGAAGGATAATTTGGCTTCGGATAACAATCCGAATGGGAATATTTATGCTCTAGCTTCAGAGGCTTGCAAGGAGCCGGCGATAGTTAACGGATGGACATGGGATCATCCTGGGTATATTAATTGTATGTTAAGCGAAATCCAAAAGTATCCGGCTGCGGATGAGCTGGTGGATAAGGTGGCGGCGAAGATTCCGTCGACAGAACTGTATAGAAAAGATTATGCTTCGCCGATTTGGGCGCCGACTTTAACAGGGTTTATGCTGCTTGTGACCCTGATAATACTTGTTGTAATTTTTATTAGGATGATAATCTGGATTTTCTTGAGGTTGTCTCTGATATTTGTATGATTATGCTAATTTCTTAGAAAAATCTCTTGACTTTTTCGGATAAGGGTCATAAGATAGGAGTATATTAACTTAAGGAGGAAAGCTGAAATGGCTTACGAACATACTAACGGTAAAGGTGTAAAATACTATCTACACAAATCTGAAGTGACGCTCCGCGGTGGAAAGCCTCAGACGATTTATTTCTTTACTAAAGATGAAAAAGGTGGCAAGGGTACTCCTTGTGATTTACCAGCTGATCGCATGGTAGTAGAGAATCCACGCAATGGGTTCCTTACTCTAAAGAAGAAATAATCTTGGTTCTTGTAAAAAAACAGTCGGAGCAATCCGACTGTTTTTAGTTGTCATGGTGGTGGGGGTACTTGGATTAGACTTTTGCTAAAGCAAAAGTCTTCCTTTCTGCGTTACTCGAAAAAAGAAGAGCTAGCTCTTCTTTTTTACTCGTTTCCTTGAAAGGTCGAACTTCGTTCTCATCCAAGTACCTATTATGGAAATCAAAAAAGACCTCTAGGTCTTTTTGATTTCCATGGTGGGGGTACTTGGATTCGAACCAAGGACACTGCGTGTATAAGACGCATGCTCTGACCAACTGAGCTATACCCCCGATTTCCACATTATATCATATTTGGTAGGGTTTTGATGATATAATATAGCTATGAGCGGAATCAAGACCGGAGTCCGGAGGTTAGGTTTTAAACTGCGCCACGATTATTTCACGGTGGAGAATGTTTTTCTGGTGGCGGCGATTGTACTTTGCTTGACTTTAACCTATCAATCAATTATGGCGATGTCTAGGAACTGGGATTTGTCCGAAAAACTCAGTGCAGAAAAAAAGCAACTGGAATTATTAAAGATTGAGACGGAAGCGAATCAGCTAGAGAATGATTATTATAAATCTGATGAATACCAGGAGTTACTAGCGAGAAAATATTTGGACAAACAATTGCCGGGCGAGAATATGGTGGTGCTGCCTAAGAATAGTGAGGCGGCTAAGAATAAACATGTGGTTGAGAGTAAGGAAATTGCCGAGAAGCAGTATTCGAATTTTGAAAAGTGGATGATGTATTTATTTCCAAGTTATTAATTTAAAATGATTATGCTATAATATATAAGTATGAGAACTATGAAGAAAGGCTTTACATTAATTGAGGTAGCATTGTTTTTGGCGGTGACTGGGATTTTGTTTGTGGGTGTAACTGTGGGCGTGCAGAATTCGATTTATCAGCAAAGATTTAATGATTCGGTGCAGAATTTCGTGGAATTTCTAAGAGGGGTGTATGGTGAGGTGGCGAATGTACAGAGCTTAAGTGGCGGTAGATCGGAGAAGGCGGTTTATGGTAAGTTGGTTACGTTTGGTCAGAGTTATAAACAAGACGGCGAGACAGAGACGGATGAGGGGCAGACTACGGTATATACTTACAGCGTAATTGGGGATATAGGTAGCACCGGTTCAGGAAGTGTTTTGCAGTCGCTAACGGACCTTGGTGCAGATGTGACGTTCTACGAAAGTAGTGAACTTGGAACGGGCAAGATTGTGCCGGCCGGGATTGTGCAGACTTATACGCCGAAATGGTCGGCGGCGATTCAGGCGGCAGATAGTTATGAACCTTTTGTGGGGGCGCTCCTAATTGTGAGGAATCCGTCCTCTGGGGTGGTTTATACTTATGTGCTGGAAGGTGAGACGATTGAGGTTAATCGTTTGATATTTGAGGCCAATGCAGCGGTTGGTGGCGGAGGGGTTAACATCTTGAGTAACTCTGGATTCTTGAATTCATCCCATACGCCGCATTTCGAGAAGGCGGAAGTAGATTTCTGTGTCAATCCATATGGTGAGGATGAAGGGGTCTTAAGGCGAAATGTCAGAATAGTAAGCGGGTCAAGAAATGCTTCTGGGATTGAGATTGTCCCGGATGATGAAAGTAAGTGTATAAGATGAGGAAGCGGGAAAAGAAGGTTGATCGTGTGAACTACAAGAAGGGGTTTACCTTGATTGAGCTTTCTTTTTCGATTGCTTTTATTGCGATACTATCGATTACGGTTACGATGGTAATTATCAATGCGATTGCTTCGTACAGAAGGGGAATTGTACTGAATCAAATTAATACGATGGGTATGGACCTTGCGGATGAGTTCCGGACGACTATTCAGAGTTCGCCTTCGAGATCGGTGGTGGATGTGTGTGCGAAACTTTATGTGGATACCGGTGCGACTGGCTTATATGAAAAGTGTAAAACGGATGGAGCGAGCAATTTCGTGTCAGTAATAAGATATGCAAAGGTAATAATTGGTGATGGTACTTTCAATAAGAAGACGATAAATGATGCGCCGGTGTTTGGGGCATTTTGCACTGGGCGATACTCTTATATTTGGAACTCGGGGTATTTCTTTAGTTCTGATTATAAGGTTGACGGGGTGAGTGCGGCGGTATTAAAATACAAGAATGGTGAGGACGGCACTACGATGACAGAAAGTGGGTTTAGGCTTATAAAGATACCGGATGGCAACAGAGCGATTTGTATTTCGGCGGTGAATTATACGCCTAGTGGGAATTATGTGGTAAAAAGTGCAAATAACCTTTCGTCTTCGACAAATATTCTTGGTGGTAGCAATGTATTTGATATAAGCGGCGAGGACAATGATGCGATTTTTGATGAAATAGACGAACCGCTTTCCTCTAGTGCTAGTAGCAATTTGGTTTTATATGATATGAGTGCGGCGGCGCCGGCTTATAACAGCGCAAATAATACGCTGCTTTATTCGATGTCGTTTATCCTGGGAACAGTCCAGGGTGGAATTAATGTCAGAGCCTCGGGTAATTTCTGTGCCACTCCGGACGAATATACGATTGAGAATTTTGATTATTGTGCGATAAATAAGTTTAATATTGCCGTGCAGGCGAATGGAGATTAATATGAAGAAGAGAAAACTATCATTTAAAAAAGGAGCCGCTTCGTTTTATATTGTGGCTTTTTCCACACTGATTTTAGTGATCATTGCGACGAGTTTTGCGGCTATTATCATTGCTGAAATAACCAGGACAATAAATGACGATTTGTCACAATCCGCTTATGATTCTGCGCTGGCTGGAGTCGAGGATTCGAAAGTGGCTTTTTATAACTACCAGAATTGTACGAGCAATGGACAAGTTTATGCTGACGAACTGACCCTGGATCCAGAGATAACATGTCAGGACATTGTTTACTGGATTAACCATCCTGATTGCGATATGGTGTCGCACATTTTAGGAAGGATTGGGAAGTTCGAAGCGGGTAGCGAAGTGACAATTCAGGAGACGAACGTGGCGAATAATATGATGCAGGCATATACATGTGTGAAAATGGATACGGTGCTAGACGATTATCGAGCGACTTTGACTGGTACTAATACGATGCGACTGGTTGGCGTTAGACTGGACGACGTGACGGCGGATGAGATAAAAGCTGTGAAGATAAGCTGGTATTCGGATATTAATAGTGAAACTTATGGTGACAAATTTAGCTTTACGAATTTTAAAGCGGAAACCTCAAGTGTGGTGTTCCCGAGTTTGGTCTCTCAGAAAACGGCAATTCCACCTACGCTGTCTTTTCAGTTAATACAGACTAGCGAGCAATTTAATTTCAGTGATTTTACGGTGAGCGTGAACGATACGACTGATCGCGGTACGGTCTTCCTGGTTCCGACTAATAATAGCACAAAGGCGGCTGCGAACGGGACGACTTACAATGGTACTTACAATGGAACGGAGAATGTAATACCGGCGAGTACTTTGGTGAAGTCGAATGATAAAATTTCGAAGAATTTACCAAATGTAGTGTATTGTGCGGATGAAATGAATGGACCGTATGCGTGTAGTGCGACCATTATGTTGCCGAAGCCGGTAGGGGGGAAGCGAAATGACGATACGTTTATGATTGCGGTTTCGTTACCGTATGGGCGACCGAACACTGACTTCGAGCTAGAGTTTATTTGCGATAATATGTGCAATGAGAAAGTCGTGATGGCAGACGATGGAACGGAAGAGATTGTTGGGACAGACAGGGCGACACTGAAAAATGTACAGGTAAGTGTGGATTCTACTGGGCGGGCGAATGATTTGTATCGACGAGTCGAAACTAGGTTGGAGTCGACGGATACCTACTTCCCATATCCACTTTATGCGATTCAACTGCTGGGTGATGGGGGCGGCACGCTGCTTAAGAAAAATCTAAGTGTCGTCTGCGAATGGAATTTCCCTGCGAGAGGGTGCTAGGCTGACGTGGTAGTTCTTGATTGTCGATTCGATTGTTGATTCGGTTGTTGATTTGATTGTCGATTCGATTTGACAAAATTATTATAGTTATATATAATATATAGTATTCGTCGCGGGGTAGAGCAGCCTGGTAGCTCGTTTGGCTCATAACCAAAAGGTCGTTGGTTCAAATCCAACCCCCGCCACCATGAATTCTAGGGTCGCTTGTGGCGACTTTTTTGGTGGGGTTCGATTTAGTTATTTCTTCTTGTCAATTAATTGCTTGGCGGCGAGTTTGATAAGAGCGTTGTAGCTATTTGCAAGGTGAGGAGTGCTGGCGATTTCTAGCAGGGTGACACCGTGCCTAATAGCGAGAGCTAATTCGCCGGTCATTTGGCTAGCGTTTGGCGCTAGGATGGTTGCGCCGATGAGATGATTGGATTTGTCGGCAAGAAGTTTGACGAAACCGTAAGTATTGTTATCGATAATACTGGCGGTTGAATCTTTAATTGGGATGATGGCTTTCTTGTATTTACGGTCACGCTTTAAGAGATCATCTTCATTTAGACCAATGACTGCAACTTGCGGATTAGTATTGACGATGCGAGCGAAGCCGTTATAGTTTGGTAGATTCTTGGATTTATTGAGAAGATTGGAGGCGAGAAGAGCGCCTTCGTATTCGGCACGTTCCGTAGAGGAATCGCCGCCAATACAGTCGCCGATGGCGTAGATATTTTTGGCTGAAGTGTGAAAGAGTTTATCGACAAGGATACCGGTGTTTTTATATTTCACGCCGGCATTCTCAAGGCCATAATCTAATACTGGCTGGCTACCGGTCGCGAGGACGATACAGTCGACGCGGACCATTTTTTCGTTACGACCGTTATGGAAAATGACGTGTTTACTAGTGGAATCTTGTTCGAGGGCGACAACTTTACAATTAGGTAGGACCATTACGCCGAGTTCTTTGCTTAAATAATTGCTAATTGCTTCTCCGACTTCTTTGTCTTCACGAGGGAGTAGGCGCTCGGCAGTCTCCATGATGAGTACTTTGGTGCCGAGTTCGGCAAAATAACTGGCGATTTCGCAACCAGTGGAGCCACCGCCGACGATAAGGACGGCTTTCGGCATGCGACGAACTTTAAGAGCGGTCTCGGGGGTGAGATAATTAACGTATTCGGTGCCGGCGATCTCGTTATGTTTCAGGGTGGAGCCGGTGGCGAGGATGAACTCAGCTGAGGTGAATTTCTTGTCGCCAATTGCGATGGTGTGATTGTCAATGAAATGTGCAGCGCCCTCGAGAGTGATAATGCCGGATTTTTTAAGGATTGCCTTGTTGGCATCGCTGGCGCTGATGACTGTCTTTAACTGGTGCGCAACAGCATTAGGAAAACTAACACTGAAATCTTGATTGCGAAACTCTGGCGCAGTGATGGCCTGATAATATAGATGTGAGTAATTAAGCGCTACTTGATATGGAATATCGCGCGAATTAATGTTCGAACCACCTAGGAAACGGCTTTCGACAATAGCAATGCGCTTCTTAGATTTTGATAAAGTAAGTGCTGCAGCAGTACCTGCTGGGCCACTTCCAATTATAATATAGTTAAAATCGTACTTTTTTCCCATTCTTATATTATTTTATCACGATTTTTATAAATATAAGCAAAATCAGCATGATATTTTGAGAGTTCTTTTGCAATGATTCTTTCGAGGTCGCCGTTTGTGATGATGGATTTTGCGCTGATTTTTTGCTTGGTGGATTGAATTACTTTGTCAATGAAAACTGCAGCGGTTCCATTTGGAATGCCGAGCCCTTTCGCATCGATGGTCAATTGTTTTCTGATGATGTTTTCGTCAAAATCTTGTTTCATGTTAAGTCCTAAAGGATAGTATTAAAAATGCGATGATGAGATAGCTGATACTTAGTATGATGCGAGTAAAATTTTTATTGCGGATGCGTGAGCGTTCAATGTCGGCGAGATTCTGGTGGTTTTTAAACTGGAATCTTATGATGAAGAGAGGGACTACTGGTACGATAATATAAAGAATTGTAAGCAGAAGGCTAGCTGGGTGGGTGGTGCTCATCCTCAAAATTTCACTTGATACTATAATATATAGCGGTAGTGTGAATAATAGTTCTGGGATTTCAGAAACGATACCGAGACAGAAGGCTCCGGATCTATCTTTGATGGTTCTGGCGTGGACGATGTATTCTTTAGCGGTCTTCCTTGCGATAAAAAGTTCGGTGCCGGCGCCGCGGCGAAAATAAAAAAATAGGCTGGAGAATGCGAGGGCGATGAGAAGCCCAAACATGAACCAGACGAGGCAAGGGATGAGATTGTGGGGAAAATTGGCCGTGAAAAAAGCGACGAGTATAAAAACTAGCAGGAAAATACACGAGGAGATGGTTTCGGCGCCGAGAATGAAGAAAATGGATAATTCTTGCGTTTTGGTTTGACTGAATCTACCTTGGCAATAGTGGTAAAGAAATGCAAAAACACCGGGTGTGAGATACAAAAAAGTAATAATTAACAACGCTAGAGCTAAAATTGCGAATGAAATGAAAACGCTCATGCCTTAATTCTAGCATGAATGGGGTTGATTTTCCAGATGGTGCGTGATAGCTTGGCAGCATGAAAAAACAGTGTTTGATTAGATTGGTTTTGGTTATGCTGAGTTTTATGGGGCTTGCTTGTATCAGTGTACCTTGTGCAAGTGCGGATGGAGTGGAGGTGTTTGCTATTGATGCACCTGCCGTGACAGTTAACGAGGGTGAGGATGAGGTGGATGAGATAGATGGAGTAGATGAAGTGTTGCCGGAGCTATATATTAAGGCAATTAATCCTGGCTACACTGTCGATGGGGTGGGAAATGTCGGAGAGATGATTGAGATTAGAAAGAATAGCTCCGATGAAATGATTTCGCTCGCCGGAGCCACTGTAGGCTATACTAATTCAAGCGGGAATTACTCTGTATTGTTTGAGTTTCCCGAGAACAGTTGGATAACTGGCGAGTCAATCCTCCTTCGCTTGGCCAGCTCACCGGATAGTGAGCTGGCCGCTGTGACTTATAGTAAGACTCTGGCTTTTAAGGGAGGGATTGATTTAAGGCGCGGGGAAGAGGTGATTGATAGTGTGTGCTGGAACGGAAGGAAAGAGTGTTACAGGGAATTTAGTTCGTCGAAGCCGACGATTTTAGTTCGGAATGATGAGACTGGGTTGTTCGAACATTTAGGTCTGGATTCTTATGAGCCGTTATATGCTCCGGGTAGTTATTATGTGGAACAAAGTGAGGCTTCTTCGGATGAGGAGACAAAGGTTCCTTCGCAGTGTGTTGGACTGGAGTTTTCGGAGCTGCTTAGCTATTATGACAATAGTAGGACGGAACAGTTCATCGAATTACATAATTATGCGGCTGAACAGATTCTGCTAGATGGTTGTGTGCTGCGGTATAAAAACAAAAACTATAAATTGGAGGGAATCATAAAAGCGGATGGATACAAAACTTATTATCCGGTGGAGTTTAGTTTGACGAAGAATCCTACAAATGGGAATACGATAGAGTTATATGATGTTGATGGGGCGAAATTAGATAGTTTATTCTATCCAAATGGGCAAAAGAAAGGTACTTCTTATGCATTAATTGGCTATGATGAAGGAGGGGGTGAGATTTGGAGAACTACGTATTTGCCTACTCCTGGTGAACCGAATGTTTATCAAGAGTACAAGACTTGTGAGGCTGGAAAAGTGATTAATGCTGCGACCGGTAATTGTGTGAAGGTTGTGGTTGTCACGGAAAAAACTTGCCCGGAAGGGCAGTACTTGAATATTCTGACTGGCCGCTGTAAGAAAATCCAGGAGCAGAAGGAAAAAACCTGTAAGGAGGGCTATTATTTAAATCCGGAGACTGGGAGATGCCGAAAGGTGGTCGAAAATAGTGGCGCTGATTACAGTGTGGAGCCAGAAGAATATGAAGAGAAATCTTATTTTGTGGCTTTGTATGCTGTGGTTGGTGTTTTAATAATCGGACTACTGTTTCTAGTGTATGAGTTTAGGCTTGAGATTGGGAGGCTCTGCGGTAGAGTTTTTCGACGATTTCGTTAAATACGGCTTCGCGGGGTTGGTCGCCGTTCACTTCGACGAGTAATCCGAGGGTCTTGTAGTGTTGGAGCACTGGCAATGTTTTCTCGCGGAATTCTTTAATACGGACTCGGAAGACCTCTAAATCCTTGTCATCTTCGCGTTCGCCACGGTCGGCGAGGACTTTAGCGGCGTGGAAACGCTGCTCGACATCGGCCTCGGAGATGTTTAGGATGATGGCGGCTTTGATTTCGTGACCAGCGCCTTTGGCAACTGAGATGACTTGGTCTTCTTCGCCTTGCCACCTGCCAATAGAGGAGAGGACTAAGGGATAGTTGAATAGGTCACGGCGTTCGAGATAAGGCAGTACCCACTCGTAGAAAACGTTGGTGGGGATGAGCTCACCATGTTTGGTGTAGTTATTATTGGTTTTTTTCTCCATGGCGCGGATAATCATGCCGGATGAGATGAATTTGGCATCTAGTGTTTCGGCCAACTTGATGCCTTGGGTGTCTTTGCCGGACATTGGCAAGCCGAAAATATTGATCGAGCCAGTACCGAGCCAGGTTTTAATAGCTGAGATTTTTTCTTCCATGGTTTTATTATAGCACGGGATGATGTGTTTGGTATACTGAGGATTCTGGCACTCTTTACTTTTTAGTGCTAATTGACTATAATTATAGGTATGGAATTAACATCTAGACAGAAGGAAATTCTTTGTCAAATAGTTGAAGAATACGCGGAGACGGCGGCGCCGGTCGGTAGCATGACGATGGCGAAGCTTTTTAAAGTGTCGCCAGCGACGATTAGAGCCGAGATGGCGAAGCTGGAATCGCTTGGTCTGATTGCGCAGCCACACACTTCGGCGGGGCGAGTGCCGACGGATGCGGGGTATCGTTTTTATGTAAATAGGCTGGAGGATGAGAAGTCTTCGCCGAGGGAGTACGAGCAGGACAGGAAGGGTTACGAGAGAGGAACTCATGCGATCACCGTGAGGGTCTCTTCGCAGTCACAAGCCGATGCGGCGATTCGCAGAGCGGTGGATTCTTTGGTGGAATTAACGGGTAATTTAGGATTAGCGACGATTGGGGGGCAGTTGTATTTATCGGGGATTTCACAGCTATTTACGCAGCCGGAGTTCTTGGATACGCGCAGGGTGCAGGCGGTGGCGAAGCTACTGGACAATCTGGAGCCGTGGCTGCGCGAGACGGCGCCGGGCGAGCCTTTGAATATTTTCATTGGGCGGGAGAATCCAATTGGTAAGAATTCGGAGGTATCGCTGATAATATCGAAATTCCGTTCGCCTTTTTCCGATAAGAGTTATATAGGCGTGCTGGGACCGACCCGTCAGAATTATTCGAAAGTAATGTCGCTGGTGCGATACACTGGTAATATGTTGGAGGAATTATTATGAAAAAAGAGCAGAAATTAGCTGAAGAAAGCGCGCAGAAAATTGCCGAACTGACGAATGATTTACAGAGGACGAGGGCGGATTTTGAAAACTATCGTAAACAGGTGGAAATTCAGAAGGCTAATGCAATGCAAGCGGCTAAGCTGGCGACCGTGATGAAAATATTACCTTTACTAGATGATATTGAGAGAGGGATAGCGACCTATGATGAATTGAAGCCGCTGGCGGGGACTATGGCGAAGACTTTGAAGGAGCTGGGTCTTACTAAGATTGTGACGGAGGGTGAAGTGGAGTTTAACCCGGATTTACATGATGCGGTGGTGGTCGAAGGAGAGGGCGAGAGAGAGATTATTAGTGAGACTCTGAGGCCGGGGTATTATTACGATTCGGTGGTACTAAGGCCGGCTATGGTAAAAGTTAAGAAAATATGATATAATAGTAAGAATTAGAAAGGAAAAATATGGCTGAATATGAGTTAGGCTTGAAAGAGCGTAAAATTACAGGCAAAAAAATCAAAGAATTAAGAGCTAATGGCTTGATCCCTTCAGTGATTTATGGTGGAAAAGAATCGGTTTTGACCTCGTCAGAATATGTGGCGACTGAGAAGGTATTAGCAAAAGCTGGTTATCACTCACCGGTGGACCTAGATATTGATGGCAAGAAGACACTGGCCATCGTAAAGGATGTGCATATCGATCCGGTATCGCGGAAGATTATCAACATTGAGTTTCAGGCGATTTCGGCTGATGCTGTGGTAGAAGCAGTTACCCCAGTGGTGATTGTGAACTTCGAGGAGTCTGAGGCTTCGAAGATTTATCATTTTGCGATGATTCAATCGATTGAGGAACTGGCAGTGAAGGCAAAGCCGGCGGATTTACCGAGTAAGTTGGAGCTTGATGCTGCCTCATTAAAGGAAATTGATGATAAGCTGACGATTTCGGATATTAAGCTACCTAGTGGCGTGGAGCTGGCGGATAAGAGCCTTGACCCAGAGCAGGTGGTAGTATCACTATATGATCCAGCAGCTGAGGCGGAGAAGCGTGAAGCTGAAGCCGAAGAGCCAGAAGTTGCAGCAGCGGATGTTCCGGCCGATAATGGTGAGAAGCCTGAGGAAGCTGCAGAAGCAACCGAGCAAGGACAGCAATAATCGTCCGAGGGGATCGCGGAGACTCTTAAGTAAGAGCGACTACGACTATTTGTTAGATGATAAAGCGTTAGTGTTGGCGATAAGCCTGTCAAGGAAAGCTTGGCGGGCTTTTTCGTTGTTGTGGTTGTCACCTTGCCAGGCATAGAGGGCGGGATCTTGCAAGGCGCGGGCGAAGGAAAAGGTGACGGGCCAAGGGAAAGGACCGTTTTTGATGATTTCAGCAAGATTGTCGGTGGCCTGCTCGGGAGTCTGCCCACCGGAAAGAAAAACTACGCCAGCGAGGTCTGTAGGGACATGGGCTTTTAAAACTGCGGCAGTGGCTTGACCGATTTCTGCTGAGGTGGACCGAGTCTCAAGCTTTTTACCAGCGAGGACCATGTTGACTTTAAGAATGCAGGCAGGGAGACTAACTTTAGATTGTTTGAGGCTGTCGAAAAGCTGGTCGAGGATTTTGCTGGTGGTGGCAGCTGATTGTTCGATATTGTAGTAGCCGTCGTAGACGACTTCTGGTTCGACAATGGGGACAATGCCGGATTCCTGGCATTTCAGGGCGTACTCGGCGAGGATTTGACAGTTGATTTTAATGGCGGTATCAGTAGGGGTTAGGATATTACCTTGGTCGTCGAGACGGATTTCGAAGGCGGCACGCCATTTGGCGAAACGGAGACCCATTTGGTAGTAATCTTGGAGTCGGGTCGACAGGCCGTCTAGGCCTTTGGTCCAAGTCTCTTCGGGGTGGTAATCCTGAGCTTGGTCGTATTGGGGTGGGAGGGAGTCACTGAATTTTTCGAGGCCCTGGTCGACTTTAATGCCGGGGATAATGCGTTTGGCGGTGAGATAGTCGACAAAATTCTGGCCGTTGTCGGCAAATTGATGTGCGGTCTCGTCGAAGAGAATAATGCCATTCACGTAGGATTCGAGATTCGGCGTGGTGAAGAAAATGTTGCGATAGTCACGACGGTTTTTATAGGTATCGGGAATTTGAAGTTGATCGAATTTCTTATGAATGCTGCCACCAGACTCGTCAGCGGCGAGGATGCCTTTAGGATAGAGGACGAGATTCCTAGCGATTAGTTCGAGGTTGTCGGTGGCTGTGTTAGCGATGAGTGTCTGGAGCTGGTCGAGACCAAGAGAGCTATTTAGCTTGGAATTTTCGAGATTGGCACGAGCGAGGCGGAGGCTGTCTTCGATGGAAAATCCTAAAATGAAACAGCCGAGAATAGTGGCGGAGGCGATGGAGTAGGTGGAAAGATGGGTGAGCATGTCGATACGATCTACCGAAAGAGGCTCGGAGATGTTTTGGCAAGAGAGACGGTGCTCGGAGATAAGGACGAGCTTATGGGAGTCCTTGATGTCGGAAGGGATGAGGTCGGTTGAGGCGGTTCCTTCAGGGGAAGTGGGATTGGCCGTGGTGAGTGATTTGCTGGTTTCTTCGAGAAAGATGAGGTCGGCACTGGGAATGAGGGAATTAAGATACCGATTGTTAGGATTTCTTAGATAGATGATAAGCTTGGTGTTAGGGTTACTGCTAAGGTAGTCGGAAATGCGACTGGCAGAGGCTTGGTCTAACTCGGCGGAGCGGTCGATATAAAGGTAGTCGTAGGGCTCGTTAGTCGGAGTGAAATGGGTGGTTTTATAAGAGGTAGGGACAAAATAGCAAGGCTGGCCGTCGGCTAGTAAAATATAACGGTAGGTTTCGGCGGGGCCATTGATGGTGGGACCGTCTGCGGAAAGATGAAGATTTGAGCCGTTGATTGTGGCTTCGAGACCCAGCTTGGTGAGGACCTCCAGCGAGACAGTAGCGCCACCGAGATTAGAACTACGGTTATAAAAATGGTGCTCGCTAGCATTGAAACTAAGGTCAAGCCAATTAGTGTTACGACTATCAGTCTCGAGGTGCTCGGTACGAGAATCTAGATTGAGATAAACGTCTTTTAGGATGTTGCCTACGATTAAAATGCTCATGCTGTTATTATAGCCCAAAATCACGTTTTTCTCAACGATGTTGAGTTTGTTTATGAACTATTTAGATAACACCCAATATGCCGCGGAGGGCGTAGGCGGTGTCTTCGTGGTTCCTGACAGTGATGGTGTCGATGCCCATTTGAACGACTGGATAATCATTGCCACCAGGCTGGGTCATGTCGCCGAAATATAGGATATCTTCTTTTTTGACATGTAGTTCCTCGAGGAGGTGGGTCATGCCGAAGACTTTATTCATGCCAGGGGTGATAGCGTTAATAGAGGTGGTGCCACCGATTTCGTAATCAAACTCGGGAGCGAGCTCCTTGCAGCGTGCGACGATTTGTTCGCGCTTCTTGTGGTCGGGGTCCCAGGCGTATTTCTCTTCGGTGCCGGCTTTCTGGCCGAGGGCAGAGAAAGTGACTTGCGAGAGACGGTTCTCGATGATTTCATCGCCCGCTTGCAGTTTATCCTCTTCCCAGTAGCCGAGCTCGCGAGCGGATTTTTCGATGGTCTCGCTGATTTTTTTGACTTGTTCGTCCGTGAGGGGGTAATTGTAGATCTGTTTCCACTCGCCGTCTTCATGGCGGTAATACTGGGTACCCTGGGCAACGAAAAGATGAAGATGGCTTAGCTGCTCTTCGGTGGGGTGAGGTAGACGATCAACAATTTGAATAAGGAACTGGTCGAATTTCTGGCCAGAAATAGGGCAGACTTCGAAATGATCTAAACATTGTAATAGTAACGATGCGATATCGTCGGTGATGGGGGTTTTGGCGACATTAAGAGTTTGATCTATGTCGAATGCTAATACTTTTTTCATAATACTTTTATTATACCATGGTATAATGAGGTTATGAAAACTTATATTGTGGGCAATTGGAAGCTTAATTTTACGGTAGGCGAAGCTTCGATTTATCTTCATAAAATACTAAAAAGCTTACCAATTTATCGTGACATTAATGTGGTAGTGGCGCCATCTTTGTTGGCTTTGCAGCCACTGTCTTTGCAGGTTGACCGACACAAATTGAAACTGGCGGCGCAGAATGGATTTTACCGAGATTATGGGGCTTTTACAGGTGAGGTGTCTTTTTCGCAACTGAGGGGAATTGTGGACTATGCGATTATCGGTCATTCGGAGAGAAGGTACGTTTATGGTGAAGACGACAAGATGATTGCGAAGAAGGTCGATGCGGCGATTCGGAATAAGATTACCCCGATTCTTTGCATTGGGGAGACCGAATCGGAACGGGCCTTTGGCGAGACGGCGGATGTGATTCGGGACCAATTGATGGGGGGCTTAAGAGATGTGTCGGATGATGAGATAGATAAGGTGATTATTGCTTACGAGCCGGTGTGGGCGATTTCGTCTGCGAAGGCGGCGAAGCTGGCGACACCAGATGAGATTAGCGAAGTGGTGAAATTGATTAGGAAATGCTTGACTGAAGCATATGGGGCCAAGTTGGCAGAGAATGTGCCGGTGCTATTTGGTGGTAGTGTTAACTCTTCTAATGCAGGAGCTTATTTGACCGTGCCAGGTGTCAATGGGCTATTGATTGGTGGCGCGAGTTTGATTTTGAGCGAATTTATTGATATAATTGATACTGCTAAGAGAGTGAGGTCATGAATAAAAGATATATAGATTTTGTCCCAACACATAAGGTTGTATCAAGCGAGAAGAAATCCACGAATACAGGTGGCGTTTATGCGGCTGTACCGGAGTCTGGGGCTCGGAGGCGAGTGAATACGTCGTCTGGGGCTGCCAGTTCGCGTGAAAGAGCTAGTAGTGTAGAGAGACGTTATGTGGCGAGTGAAATGGAATTTGGGGTGAAGAAGCAGTCCGGTGTAGATGGTGGGATGGACTATGGTATGGGAAAGCATTCTAGTGTAGATGGCGAGGTGGAATATAGGACGAAGAGACGGTCTGCGCGGGACGATGAGGTGGAATTTGGGGTGATACAGGATTTAGGTAGTGACTATGGTGGTGCCTTGGAGAAGCGACCACTGAATAGTAGGGTCGTTCAGGAGAAAGTTCTGACGAAGACCCCAGTGAGGAATTCGGATAAGGCGGTAACTAAAGAGACTAAGGTAAAGAAGCGAACCTTCAAGATTCCGAGCAACCCGTTTATTAATCAGGAAAAGGTGGTAAAGAGACCTTTATCGGGTAATGCGTATCAGAAGGAGCCTGTAGCTCCTAAGGAAGAGAAGAAGGGGCCAGTCACTATAATTACTAAGCCCAAGAAAGACAGCAGGGTGAGTTTGGTGGTGACGATTATAATTACGATTATTCTTGGCGCGGTAGCGGGGACGGTGGCTTTTCTCTTATTGCCAAAATAGGGGGATATGGTATAATGAGAGGGCTGGTGGGATTAGCTCAGATGGTTAGAGCGTCTGATTGTGGTCCAGAAGGTCGTCGGTTCGATCCCGATATCCCACCCCAGATTTAGGCGGGTATAGTACAGTGGTTAGTATGCAAGTTTTCCAAACTTGAGATGAGAGTTCGATTCTCTCTACCCGCACCAGTGAAATAACCGATTAGGGTTATTTTTTGTTAATTTGTGTTTTTATAATTGACAGATTGTGTTATATATGTTAATATTAAATTACTTTGGAAGGATGAAGAGGTACATTAATAGCCAAATTCTTCGTTCGGCCAAGTGGGGGGTGCAGAAAGGGGGAAAGATGAACATTATTAACATGTTGCTGGGAAACCAGCTGTTAGTCGAAACTGTTGTGATTGGGGCGTGCACGTTGGTATTTACATGTGTCGTCCTTAATGCGATTCGTAAAGGACATGGTTTTCGGAACTTCCTGAATTCTCTGATCATTGCGATTGCTGTCTCGGCAGTTAGATATTGCGTGTCCACTGTTAGTCCAGTTGCAGGAGCAGTGGTTTACGCTGCAATGATTCTGCTGTATCTGTATTATTATGTGTTGTTCTTCAACACAGACAGATTCTGGCAGGCAGTATTGCTAATGGTGATATTATTGCTGTTGGTCCCGCCAACGACGGCTGCGGGATGGAAGGCATCACTTTTGTGGGAGAATAGAACTCTGACCACATGGGTGACGGCTTTGCCATTGTGGTTGTCGTTGTTGTCGATCCTGGTGTTTCTATTTGTCGGGATCGCCAAGGCTATCGCCCGTAAAAAGGCGGCGCCTGCGGCAGTAGAACCTGCGGCTCAATCGGCTCAGACGGCTCAGACGGCTCAGGCAGCTCAGTCGACTCAGTCAGGCCAGCCAGCTCAGTCAGCTCAGTCGGGCCAGCAGACTCAGCGGACGGCCCAACCGGGCCAGTCAGCTCAGTCGGCTCAGGCGGGCCAGCAGACTCAGCGGACGGCTCAGTCAGCTCGGTCGGGCCAGCAGACTCAGCGAACGGCTCAGTCGAGCCAGTCGGCTCGGTCTGCGACTCAGATGGTTCAGCAGGCTGCTCTGCTGATGCAGCAGGCCGCTCTGCTGATGCAGCAGACTGCAGAGTCGGACTCTAACGAATAAAACTTTGTCTTTGCACCCCCCCCAAAAAAAAGCCTGGTCTTTGACCGGGCTTTTTCATGTTTTGTGAGTATTCTTTAGTTTATTAAAACCCAATTAAGCACAATTAGACATAAGCGCAAAAAGTGTTGTTATTATTGACAAATAACCTAAAGTGTGATACTATTTAAGTAGTCTGAGTTTTTGGAGTTTCTTGATAAAACAACGAAGGCCATTAACAATCGAATCATCTCAGGTTTGTAACCTGAGCTATCTATCCCCCCCTATTGTAGCCAAAAGTTTTCGATTTACCACGAGGAGGTGGTTGTATGAAAAGGTTTATTAAGGCACAGTTGATTCTCGTTTTATTCCTCTTACTCATCTTTGTCGCGTTGTACGTATGCAGGGATGAGATCGCCGAATTAGTTCGCTCTGTGACAGAAGACGAGCTGGTGCTGGCGGCGGAAGACCTAACGGTTCGCGCTGAAGATCTGGAAAAGACTCTGCTTGATGAGCGATACAAAGACATCGGGCAGGAGCTCTCTTTCAACTCTTTGTCTCCGAAAGATGAAGAAAGGAAGAGAGCGTGTGGGTTTTCGGATGCGTTGACGTTTCCGTTTGAGGTAACGGAGCCAACAGAAATGTTGGCTGAGCTGGAAAAGGAAGTGCTGCTGAATCCCGTCTATGGGATTACGGTGGCGCGTGCCTTGAGTCGGCTCACCGTCGGAGATAAGACCATGGTAGAAATTAACCCATGGTTAGAACGTCTGACGGATCCGAAGTCGGAGCCGGATAAGGAAGAAGGTTTGGTAAGGTGGTTGGAATATCGCCCCGGTGAGGGAAAAACGATGTTTCTGACCACTGAATACCGGACGTTGGCTTCCTGCGTCTGCATACTGCTGGAACGATTAGTCCCAGTCGGCGTGGAAGCACATTCCAATACGGCTAATTGGGCGCTGAATTATACAGCGGTCAATAATGACCGGATGGGTGTGCTTAGTGGGTATACGTACCCGCTAGACGCGCTGATTCTGGCGTATCGGTTGAAAAGTGGCGATGAGTTGTTCAGAATTGGGTTTAATATTCACGATAAACGCCCCGAACTTTATGGGGAGGAAATTGTGGAAACTGAACCAGAAACTGAACTGCCCACTGAGCCACCGACCGAAGCGCCGACTGAACCGCCGACTGAACCGCCAACCGAGGCGCCGACCGAAGTGCCAACCGAGGCACCAACTGAACCGCCAACCGAGGCACCAACTGAACCGCCAACCGAAGTGCCGACCTACCCGGAAAAGAATCCGGAATTGGCTTCATATGAATATGTGGAGCCAAATGACGATCCTGGCCCGGGGCCGGACACCAACGCTGGTGAAGGTGCTGTGTACTCACCGGAAGATCAGGATACCAATAGCAACCATATGTCCGATCCTGAGGAATATGTGGAAGTAGTTGAGGGGCTTGAAATCATTAACGAAAGTCAGAAGACTGGAGATGATGATAACACTCCGTCATATACGCCACCCGTGGAGTATGTGACGAATCCTGAGCCGAAGGCCGAGCCAGAGACGTTACCACCGCCCGTTGTTGACAACAACGGCGATACTGGCAACACTGCAGTTGAGGCGGTTGTAACCAACGAGGCTGGAGAAGAAGAGGTTGTTGAGATTGGTACAGCGGCACCGATCAATGAACCGACTCCTACTCAGCCACCAGCGGCCATTGTTGGCGGTGAACCGATAACAGAACCGGCGGGCGAATGGGGAGGCCCACCGGACTAACAACGGGTGGGGACCCGTGTAGATAGCTAAAACTTAACGGGTGGAGCCGTACATCGTGAGATGTACGACACGACATCAAGTAGTACATTATAGAGTCCGACGACATGGTTCGTCGGGCTCCACCCCATGATTAGAAATTTGAGATGATTCGGTTGCGAGAGACGAAAATTAACAATTTACGGTAAAGCAACGATTGGAGTGAATTTTGCAAAAGCATAAATTATAAAACATTAATTTAATACTAAATAAGCAAGAAAGGATTACAATGAAAACAATCTATAAATCAATGCTTAGTGTGTCGGCTGCTGCGATTATGCTGGCTGGTACACTTGCTCCTGTGATGGTGAAGGCTTGGGGTGATTCTGATGATGGTCGTCCTAGCTATACGCTTGATCAGATTAATAAGGGTGAACTAGGGGACACTATTACGTTTAACTCGATTTCAAACGGTAAAATCGGGGATGAGAAAAATTTCGTAGCTGCAAAGGTGGCTGGCGCGAGTGTCGAAACCTGGAATGCAAATACGATTAAGGTCAAAGACGGCGAAACTTATACGATTCGTTTGTTTGTCCATAACAACAGCCCGAAGGGCGAAGATGCAATCGCAACTGGCGTGAAGGCAACCTTCTCGATTCCTACTACGGTTGCACAGTCCCAGACGATTATTGGCTACATCGATTCTTCGAATGCTAAGCCAGGTCGTTACTGGGATGAGGTAACCTTAGAAGCTGATGAAGATATGTATCTTGAATACGTGGATGGTTCAGCTAAGTATACAAACAACGAGGGCACTTTCAATCTTCCTAACGAAGTGATTATCTCTGGCGCAACGCTTGGTTATACTTCGATGAATGGTGAAATACCTGGTTGTTATCAATACTCTGGTGTAGTAACTATCGATGTCAAGGTTCATAAATCTGTAGCTGCGAAGGTTTCCAAAACTGTACGCATTAAAGGTACTAAGGGTTGGAACGAAGCCGTCGAGGCTAAGGTTGGTGATGAAGTCGAATTTCAGATAGAGTATGTTAACTTGCTCAACGAAACTGTCAAAGACGTAATGATTCGTGATGTATTGCCGGATAACATAGCTTATGTTACTGATTCGACATATCTATATAATTTTAATTATCAGAGTGGCGTTCAGTTATCTGATAATACTATAGCCACTTCTGGTGTCAACATTTATAGTTATAATGCTAAAGGAAGTGCCTACGTAAGATTCACTGGTAAGATAATTGATAAGACACTTGATTGTGGTTCTACCCAGGTAGTAAACTGGGCAAGTGCCACAGTTAAAGGGAAGATTTATAAGGACGATGCTTCAGTAATGGTGAAGAAGGATGACGAGAGTTGTAAGAAGACTCCAGAGCCTACTCCTGAGCCGGAACCGGAGCCAACTCCAGAACCAGAGCCAACTCCAGAACCAGAACCAACTCCGGAGCCAGAGCCAGAACTTGAAACTCCTGAGGTAATTGTTAACACTGGTGCTGGTACGATTGTGACTGGTGCTATCGGTGCTGGTGCAGTTGTAACTGCACTTGGTTACTACATTGCTAGCCGTAGAGAGTTAAAGAAGTAAGTTGACCGCTTCACGGGTGGTACAACCAAAAGGCGAACCTGAAATGGGTTCGCTTTTTGTTGGTCTAAAAATGTTTAAGCTTAATGTTGGCTAGCTGATTGAATAACGTGGTCAAAAAGACAAGTAACCGTGAGTGGACCAACTCCGCCGGTGATGGGAGTGATAGCATTTAGGTCTTGGCGTTCTCTGACGGATGAGGAGACATCGCCTTTTAAGACACCATCTTCGCTGGCGGTGCCGGCATCGATGATGGTGGCACCGGGTTTAACCATTTGGTCGGTGATAAGATCTGGAACACCAGTAGCGGTAATGATAATGTTGTAGTTAATTAGGTCTGATAAATCATCGCCACGATGGAACAGGGTGACATTGTAGCCGGATTTGGTAAACATATTATATAATGGTGCGCCGACGAGTTTGCCACGACCGACGAGGGCGATTCTTGCATTGGTTAGCGTAATATCGTAGCCAGTGAGAAGCCAAAGAATGGCGGTAGCGGTGGCTGAATCATAAACACTGTTTAGCCCAAGGCCATCAACATCCTTAGTGGGGGCAATCATGTTACAAAGTGTATCGGTTTGAGATTTGTCGGTGAGTGGCAATTGCAAAATAATACCGGAAATAGTGTCGTCTACATTGGCGGATTGGATTCTTTTTGCAATATCTTCGGAGGAATTGGCGCGGTAATCTTCGACCACAATGCCAATATCTTCGCCGTACTTAATTTTGAGATTGACGTATTTAGTAATGACAGGATTGTCGCTATCGCGGATAATGAGGAGCTTCGGAGTTTTTGTCATAGATGAAACTTGATGGGCTTGGCGCTCCTTAACGAAGCCAGCGAGTTCTTTGCCTGATAGTATTTTCACGTTAGACTCCTGGGCTTGTTATTGATGATTCTTTGTGTATATTGATTATTTCGACCGGCTCTTGTTCTAGCCAGTAGCCGAATTTGGCGTGAACGGTGTTTCTGATTTCGTCGCGAGCCTTAGCTAAATCATCGTAGCTAGTGGCAGATTCGTTAATAAGGACTAGGGCGGCGGCGCTACTTACGCGCATTCCGTGGAGTAGTTGACCAGCTAGACCGGCTTGTTCGATAAGCCAACCAGAATTGATTTTGTGGCCGTCTTTGCCATGATGGACTGGATAGCCTTTGGCTTCGGCAGATGCTGCTTCGGTCTCATTTAGGTAAATGTTTTTGAAAAATGAACCGGAACTGGCTTTATCCTTCGGATCGGGAAGCTTATTCGCGCGGATGGTGGAGACGATTTCACGAATACCCTGAGGGCTGAAATCGGTAAGGGAATTGGCTTCGATGTATCTTTCGATGGAATTATAGAAGGGGCGAGACATCTGACCTTGTTTTAATGCTAATGTGATAGAGATGACAAAATAACGATTTTTTTCGGTGGTATTTAGAATGCTTTTACGATAAGAGAATTGTAAATCGGAGCGAGAGAGAGTGTAGAATGAAGTTGTCTTGGTGTCGTAGGTGTAAATTTCAGTGAGGGCGTCGGCGACTTCCTGGCCGTAAGCGCCGATGTTCTGGACGGGGGCGGCGGAAGCGAGGCCGGGAATCTTGCTGAGAGCTTCGATGCCGGTGAGGTTCCTATCGGTGGTGTACTGGACGACATCATCCCAGATTTCGCCGCCCATAACCTCAATTATCGTGCTGAGCGGGGCCTGCCGGATGCCGAGCATGCGATTAATGATAATTACGCCGTCGAAACCTTCGTCGTGGCCGATGGTGTTGGCGCCGCCGCCGAGGATGAAAGTGGGGAGGTGATGGTCTCTAGCGAAATCGTAAGCTGCGGGGACTTCTTCGGGAGATTCAACTTCGATAACATAGCGAGCGGGGCCGCCAAGGCGCATAGTGGTAAGAGTAGATATTAAAACGTTTTCTTTAATCTTCATACTATATATTATATCACAGATGTATCAATGCTTAATTTCTGAGCGGGTCCTGTCGTCTGTATTATGGACGGGTCCTGCCGGCGCTTTCTCTTTGAGCGGGTCCTGCCGGACCTTCTCCTCCCCCACGTCGCAAAAGCTCCGTGGGGGACCCCCTCCAGGTCCGTCACCCGCTCATGGAACGTGCGTTATGTCGTCCGTCCATGTGGAAAATGGCATTAAAACTTTTCAAAAGCCATAAACATGATATAATGAAATTATGAAGAAAAAACTAGATTTAAGTTTGATGGTTCCCGTAGGTATTGCTGGCATTACAATACTGGCTGGAGCTACTTTAATATCAAATAAGGTGTCTGCGGATGATGTAGTGGATGAAATCAACATCACCGTCCCTATGTCCTGTACTATGTCTGGTACTGGAATGGATAGTCATAATACTAATATTAATAATGGTACCTATACACCAGATATTGGTACTACTACTATGCATGTATTCTGTAATGATAATGAAGGCTTTGCTATCTATGCAGCAGGATATACAGGAGATGAAATAGGTGGAACTAATAGTAATAAGCTAGTCGGGGCATCTGCCAGTGGTAATGCCGCTATAGAATCAGGATTAGCTACCTCAGCAGGAAATCCTGATGTATCTAACTGGGCGATGAAACTAGCCATAACTCAGGATTCTGGTGATACTACCGGAACTAATGCTTTTACCATTGACTCTGCTCCTAACGTAGCATTACCTAGTCAAGCAGAACAATCTGCTACTAGCGCATCATTCTCACAATACCATGTAGTACCAAATGAATATACCAAAGTTGCTCACAAGAACTCAGTCACCGATATGACTGAATCTACTGGCGGAGTTAAGCTTACTACTACCTATGCTGCCTACATATCTAAAACCCAACCAGCTGATACGTATAGTGGGCAAGTTATTTATACTCTGGTTCATCCAAGCAATCATGAGGCACCTATTGCTAATCCTGCTGTGCTGGATACCGGAAAAGTAGTTAACTCCAAATTGAAATCTCTTGCCGCTTCTGTTGTAAGTGGTGAAGAAACCACCATTACTCCAGAATTTGACCCAAGTGGTTATTATGATTATGATCAAGCATATGATAGATATATTAAATCCATCAGTATCCACTTAAAAACCCCTGCCCCTGCAGATTTTAATCCCTCCGAAATGAACACTATCTCGTCTACAGCATCTAAGAAACCGATTTATATCATCTTTGATAATACTAATGATGCTGGTATTATGCATTTCTATACAGAAGGAGAAAAAATCTTCCTGCCTTCTGATTCATCCTTTATGTTTTATCTCTTCGCCAGTCTTTCTGAGATTTCTGGTATTTCCGATTGGGATACTACTAACGTGGCAGATATGAGCTACATGTTCTATAACGCCGGCAACTCCGCTACCACCTTTACTTTGGATCTCTCCTCTTGGAATACTTCTAACGTGACAAGCATGAGCTACATGTTCTCTAACGCCGGCCGCTCCGCCACCACCTGGTCTATTGGCGATCTCTCTTCTTGGGACACTTCCAACGTGACGAATATGAGCTACATGTTCTCTGGTGCCGGCTTCTCTGCCGCCACCTGGTCTATTGGCGATCTCTCTTCCTGGAATACTTCCAACGTGATAAACATGAGCTACATGTTCTCTGAAGCCGGCCGCTCCGCCACCACTTTTATTTTGGATCTCTCTTCCTGGAATACCTCCAACGTAACAGATATGAGCTACATGTTCCTTTATGCTGGCTTCTTCGCTACTACCTTTACTTTGGACCTCTCCTCCTGGAATACTTCTAGTGTGACAAGTATGAGCGGCATGTTCGAATCTACCGGCAACTTCGCCACCACCTGGTCTGTAACCATCCCTCAAACAAACGGGAACAGTATCAACAATACTACTAGTCTTCTTTATGGACAAACTACATCTGCATACGCAGCTCCCCTATCCGGCAAATCCTTCACCATCGCCCAGCCATAAAGCTTTTAAATTAATAAAAGGTCATATAATGAACACAAATAAACTAAATCTAATCCTAACTGACAAACGTAATAAAAAACCTATACAGTATCCAAACTAGCTGACGGAAACATCTGGATGACACAGAATCTAGACCTAGATTCATCTAATATATAATTAATATGTTGAAGCGGTAATGTGATGCGAGCATATTGTGACTAAATAACCTCAAGCGGGTTGGGCGGTTGTAATTATTTTGTGGGTGTGTTATAAGGTGGCTAGAAAGTAGGGTTGGTGAAGTTTAAATAAACATGATTAGAAGAATGGAGGGGTTATGGATGAGCTAGAACTTGACTATGTCATAATCAAGCTTAAAAAATCTCTTCGACCGAAAGCCGAAGAGAAATCTTAAAACCTTGAATTGATTCTATCATACACAAGTGTAAAAGTCAACTCTACTTTCTATTATAGCAATATATTATAATATAGTAAAGGAAAGGTAATACTATGACTAAAAAAGATGCGGTGGAGAAGAAAAATACTAAAGCCGAAACTGGGGAATCAAAAGTCTCGGATGGCAAGAGCGAAGCATTGAAGCTGGCGATTGCTCAGATTACAAAGCAGTTTGGTGACGGTTCGATTATGAAACTAGGTGAGACTCCGAAGATGGATGTGGAGCTTCTCCCCTCGGGGTCGCTATCTCTTGACCTTGCACTAGGCGGTGGTTGGCCAAAGGGTAGAATCATTGAAATCTATGGACCAGAATCTTCTGGTAAGACGACTCTAGCTCTTCATGCGATAGCGGAGATTCAGAAACAGGGCGGCCAGGCGGCATTTATCGATGCGGAGCATGCACTCGATCCGGCTTATGCGAAGAAAATTGGTGTAGATACGGCGAATTTGTTGATTTCGCAGCCGGATAATGGTGAACAAGCACTAGAGATTTGTGAAACTTTGGTGAGGTCTAATGCGGTGGATCTTATTGTGGTAGACTCGGTGGCGGCTTTAGTGCCACAGGCCGAGATTGATGGTGATATGGGTGAGGCACAGATGGGCCTCCAAGCGAGATTAATGTCGCAGGCGATGCGTAAACTAACCGGTATTATTTCAAAATCTCGCGCAACGGTCATCTTTATTAATCAGATTCGCATGAAGATTGGTGTGATGTTTGGTAATCCGGAGACGACGACCGGCGGTAACGCTTTAAAATTTTATGCATCGGTGCGTGTAGACATTCGGAGAATTGGACAGATTAAGGAAGGTGATAATATTTCAGGAAACCGAACCAAGATTAAGGTGGTAAAGAATAAAATAGCGGCGCCATTTAGGACGGCGGAGTTCGATATTATGTACAATGAAGGAATATCGAAATCTGGCGATGTACTAGACCTCGGCGTGCAGTATGGGGTGCTTGACAAGGCAGGTGCGTTTATCAAATATAATGGTGAGACTCTAGGGCAGGGGCGTGAGGCAGTGAAAAAGCTATTCCGCGAGAGACCGGAACTAATGGCGGAGGTTGAAGCCAAAGTGCGTGAAAAGGCGGCAAACGATGCATCATGATGAACTCTGGCAGACTTATTATCCGAATGGTGAGCCGATTCCGGGGAAGGGATGGGACTCGGCTTTAGATAATCCGGAGAAGACTGGTGCGGATGCGATTGTGGGGGTGGCAGTGGTGTTTTTATATCGGTGTAATAAAGATGGAGAATTGGAATTTTTGTGGCAGAAGCGAGCCGAGACTGTCGACCGGTCGCCAGGATACTATGATTTATCGGCAGGCGGACATATCAATCTGGGCGAGACGATAGTCGAAGGTGCGATACGTGAGGCGCGAGAGGAAATCGGGTTGGCAATTAAGCCTTCTGATTTACAATTTGCTTTTACTAAGCCTTTTAGTAAGCAAAGGTTTGCGTGGGTGTTTATGGTGGACTGGACGGGAAAGCCAGAGGAATTTCATTTTAACGATAAGGAAGTGTCGGAAGTGAAATGGGTGCCGTATGGTGAATTGAAGGATTTCTGGAAACATTACGCGAAGCCGCCACTAGCTAAAGATGAGATTACGCTTATTAATCTAGATGATTGGTTGGTGATGCACGGGGTGATTTGATGGAGATTTATAAGCTCAGGGATGAGGTGCCAAAAGAACGGTGCGTGTCTAAAGAGCCGGGTAAGCGGTCGGAACGGGGGAATATGGTTAGCGATTGTGGTGATGTGCTGAAAATCACGGATTTGAAGCAGGGTCTGAAAAATCCAGAGCGGGTGAATGTCTATGTAAATAGTAAATTCGCTTTCTCGCTTGATGTTTCGCAGGTGGTAGAACTAGGCGTGAAGGTCGGGCGGGTAATTGATAAGGACGAACTAGAGCAATTTAAGAGTGCTTCGGAATTTGGAAAATTGTATCAGCGAGCGCTAGAGTGGACGCTACTTAGGCCACGAAGCGAGAGAGAATTATCTGATTATCTCAGGAAGAAAGTTTATGAGAAGGGGCTGGAGCAGGGGTTTATTGAAGATGTGATTTGTAGATTAAAGGACAATGGTTATGTAGATGATCGTAGGTTTTCTGAGTATTACGTGGAGAATCGGTTTGTGAAAAAAGGGATTTCGCGAAAGAGACTGAGGATGGAGCTAATGAAAAAAGGTATTTGCGCTGCGGTGGTGGACGAAGTGTTAAACGGGCGTAACGATGAAGATGAAATACGTAAGATTGTGGCTAAAAAACGAGGGAAATATGATAACGAGAAATTGATGGCATATCTATGTCGGCAAGGATTCTCGTATGAACTGGTAAGAGAGATTGTATCAAAAGAATTGGGGGATGAGCCTTCGGTGTGATGGGCTTAGTTTTAGATGAGCGTGTTTGGCGTTGTGGGTTGGAGTGTTAACTATTATCGGTCTTGGACGGATTATAATCCGGCTCTTGTTTGCGGAATGGATTAACGAAATTGGGAATAAAATCTTCGTGCTCGGCGCGGGATTTGAGAGTTTTCTCTTCATCTTTGACGATGACTTTATAGTCGGTGATTTCAACAATTTCTTTGCGAGAAATGGTGAGCTCGGGGTCAATGAGGGCTTTAAGGATGGGGCGCTGGACAATAATCTGCTGAATCATGAAATCGTCGGAGGTGAGAGTGTAACCGGTGATTTTGCCGAGTTTAGAATGTTTCTTGGTTTCAACTTTGAGGCCGATGAGACTAAAATTGAGTTTAAGGATTTTGCTAATATTGATGACATCTTCGGGGGTGGAGAGTTCGTCAATACTATCAATAACCATGCCAAGCTGAGAGTACTCGCGGACGGATTTAACATCTAGAATATCGGCAGCTCTAACTAGTGGGCCGGAGAGTCTGAAGGCGATAATCTTTAGAGTGTCGGGATCGATAATGGGTTCGGAAATGTACCCGACGGCGGAGCCGGATTGAAGACTTAGGATTGGTGTGCCGATGAGACTGGAATTAGTCACTAACATAGTTTAATTATAGCATAATTGCGTTATCGACACTATAATTTCCGATTCTGGTGCGGCGGAGGGCGGTGAGGTAGGCGCCGGTATTTAGGGCCTTGCCGATGTCTTCGGCTAGAGTGCGGATGTAGGTACCGGAACTGACGTGGGTTCTGATTGTGAGATTAGGATAATGGTAATCAAGGATATCGATACTGTAGATTTCAACTTGCCTGGATGGGATTTCAAAATCTTGGTTCTTTCTCGCTAGCTTATAAGCGCGCTCGCCGTTTATTTTGATGGCGCTGAAGCGCGGAGGGGTTTGAGTGATAGTACCGAGAAAACGCTTCAGGGTAGATTCTATAGTATTTAAAGTATAAAATCCACTAATCTCGGAAGCTTCGCAATGTGATAAATCGGAGATTTTATCACATTGCTTCGCCCCTTCGGCGGCAAGAATCTGCCCTTGGCAGATTTTGCCTTTATGTTCCTCGATTTTAGTGGATTTTATACTTTGGGTATGCTTTGTAATCTCTCCTTCGGGGTCACCGGTGGTGGAGGCGTAGCCGAGTTTTAGGGTCGCTTCGTAGACTTTGTCGAGTTTCAAGAATTCGTTGGATTTCTTAGTCATTTGACCAGTCAGGATGATGAGGAGGCCGGTTGCGAAAGGGTCCAGAGTGCCGGTATGGCCGACTTTGACTTTGTGGCCAAGCTCGGCCTTCAATCTGCCACGGATTTTGGCGACGACACCGAAGCTGGAAACGCCGGCTGGTTTATCGACTAGGATGATTTGATTTTCCATAAGATTATTATATTATTTCAATTTGAATAATGCAACAGAGCTGTACGACGATGTTGTAAGATTCATAGAGATATGATATAATACGTAATATGATAACAAAAGAGAATAAGGACAAGGCTATTGCCAAGGTCGCTCGTAACAAGGCGGACGTTGGTTCTCCTGAAGTTCAAGTTTCGATCTTGACTGAGCGGATTAAAGAAGTAACCGAGCATGTCAAGAATAACAAACATGACTTTATGGCCAAAAGAGGCTTAATGCAGATGGTAGGGAAGCGCAAGCGCTTGCTGAAATATCTTGAAGAGACCGATTTTGAGCTATATAAGAAGACTGTGAAGAAACTCGGACTAAGGAAATAAACTACAATAAGCTTCTGCTTATTGTAGTTTGCGATAGTTAGTTGACACACCCTGGGTGTGTCAACTTTCGTTTTGTGGGGGGTTGGATTTAGTACGAAAGTTTTTTCTGTCTGGAGGTAGGCCTATACTTTCTCTCATTTGGTTCATTATTAGGCCTTTTTTACGGTTGCTAGCTCCTTTTAGGGTGAAGATTACACGATTTCCTACAATCTCGTAAGATTCAATTCCTATAGCTTTTGCAATCTCGTTAGCTCTTCTTATAGTGTCTTCAGGATCTTCGTCAAAACTGCTTTTAGCGAATCTCGCGGCCATCATTGTTATGTTGCCCCTCCTGCCGGTTAGAATAGTATCAAAGGATTTTTTTTCGGGTTTGTTTTCGGAGTTGTTTTTTATTGTTTCATTATTCATATTTATTGTTGTATCGTGCTTTGTTATATTTGTCAACACTTTGTATGCGTCCATAACATATTGGACTTTTCCTGGTTCAATTTTAACATATAAACATAGGCTTTGAGCGGTGGAATTTGCATAGTTTTATCATTAGGATCGCGATGGCTGAAATGTGGCCTTTTGGTATTATAAAAGACA
>JAFWNJ010000019.1 GCA_017510425.1 Candidatus Saccharimonadota bacterium | reverse complement strand
TATCTCCGCGATGCTAATCTAGGCAGTACTCAAGACATTCTCACCGGCACCACTTTTTCTGGTGCTAATTCTAACTGGGCCATGAAGATTGGTGTAACAGCTGGTACTTATACACCTATCATTGCCGGCAGCACTGGTGACAGCGAAAAACAATCAGGCGATACTGACTTCAGCAACTGGGCTTCAGTACCATCTGCGTACGCTAGAGTTGCTTATCGCAATGCTGGCACCGATGTGGATAGTGGTAGTGTCTATGCCGAAGGCTCTTCCATCACCACCACTTACGCAGCCTACATTAGCCCTACCCAGAAATCCGGCGTCTATCTCGGCCAAGTCAAATATACTTTAGTGCATCCAAGTACGGAAGTGCCACTTCAGCCACAGACTACTGCGCCTGGATATATTGGATACTATGCTAATGCCAACGATGCAGAAGGCACAATGGGTAGACAATCAGCTACCGATGGTAACCCAGTACAATTATTTGCTTCAAACTTTAGCCGAGATGGTTATGGCTTTGCTGGCTGGTCTGATGCTTTTGATTACGCTACCAACGCTAATGCTCACTTCTATGGTCCAAATGAAGATATCACTGTCCCTACTGGCACTACAGATAATGGCCTAAGTCTTTATGCTGTGTGGGTTAAATCAGCTGGAACTATGCAAGGCTGGTCTGGTTGTGGTTCTATGCAAGCTGCTACCTATAATAACGAAGGTGATTCGGATGAATCTACTTGGTCTATTACAGCTAGTTTAAGCAACATCACTGCATTAACTGATGCTAGAGATGGTGATACTTATGCTGTTGCAAGACTAACCGATGGTAAATGTTGGATGATAGAAAACTTAAGATTAGCTGATAAAGATGGTAGTAATAATGATGTAATATTATCTAGTGCTAATACCAATAATCCTTCTCTCCCACTTACAAATATATACAACTCTAGCACTACTTCTAATCATTTGTCCCCTACTTCAAATGTAGCTTACAATGTAGATACTGCTCCGGAAGGATGGTGTAATACTAACTCCGCCGCCTGTGACGACCAATCTAGAATCCGTACAGATAATACTGCGAATAGAGCAACCTACACAACCACTACAAATATAACATCCCATGATGCCAATCTCTATGCTTATGGTAACTATTACAACTGGTATTCTGCTACAGCTGGAAATGGCAAATATAGTACAGGTGCTAACGTAACCACGGCAGGTGATATCTGTCCTACTGGCTGGCATCTACCCACTGGTACTGGCTCTGGTGAATTCGGTTTACTCAGTAATAGCCTAGGTGGTTATAAAAATGCTAGTAATGTAGCACAATTTATGGGTAGTTCTTCTACTCCTACGAGCGCTATTATGAGTGCAAGACTTCGTCATTTCCCAAACAATATGGTTTGCTCTGGTTTCCTTAACGGCGCTTCCATCAATAATCGGGGCAGCAACGGAGGCTTTTGGCCGTCTACGGCTCTCAATAATAACTACGCCTACAACATGGTCTTCGGTCTCTCTACCGTTAACCCAGGCACGAGCAATCTTAACAAGTACTACGGGAGACCGGTGCGCTGCATAGCTAGTCCTTCCGCTTAAGAGAGTGTTCGTTTCGCTTCCAAAGCCCCAGAAACAGAACCCACGACGAGAAGATCCCCAATTTTTTTCTCGTCACTTTCACCCCTTGCACTCTCCCCCCATCTGTGATATAATAACCCCAATATGGCTATTAAAGTTACAAGAAAAGATCAAGGTGAAGCCAACGAAAACATCATTCGTCGCTTCAACCGCAAAGTCCTTCAGAGCGGCATGATGCCTCTTAAGAAGTCGCAAATGCGTTTTACAAAACCCATTTCTAAGCGCGAGCGTCGCTTAAAGGCAATCATCCGTGAAGCCCGCAAGGCCGAAAAGACCGAACGCATCAAGTTAGGACTTAAATAAAAATCTCCCCAAAAGGGGAGTTTTTTAAACATAACATGGACGGGTGACGGTCCTGGAAAGGGCTCCCAAAATTGTAGACAATTTTGGGAAGGGAGAAGGACCGGCAGGACCCGTCCAGAGTGTGATATAATTAAAAAAAGGAGATTTATGATTATATTATTTGGTCTAGCAGGTTCCGGCAAGGGAACCCAAGGCAAAGCCTTATCCGAAATTTTTGGTTGGCGCTGGCTTTCCGTCGGCGAAGCTATTCGCCAGGCTGGTGGCTATGAAGAAATCATCAACAACGGCGGTCTCATCCCCGACGAAGACGTTATTAAGCTCATGGACAAACAAATCCGAAAATCCGAAGCCGAAGGGTTCGATCTTATATTGGATGGCTATCCACGCGACCAAAAACAAGCCGAATATATCATGGACACCATGTCAGAAAAAATCAATGGTGCCATTATTCTCGATGTCCCAAAAGAAGAATTATACGAACGTCTCGCTTTGCGTGGTCGTGATGATGACAAAGAAAAAGCATCGATCGACCGCCGTTTTGAAATCTTTGAACAAAATATTTATTCAATTTTACCACTGTTAGAATCCAAAAATATTCCCATTGAGCACGTTGATGGTGTTGGGCCAATCGAAGATGTGACTTCCCGTTTAGTCGAAGTTGTCAAAAGAATGAATCCTGATGCTACTGAGCAAACCCAGGATGTCAACGGTGGAGAAATCGAAAAAAGTTATGGCGAATAAACAGGGAATTATCAATATCGAAACCGCCACCAGAGTCGAAGTG
>JAFWNJ010000005.1 GCA_017510425.1 Candidatus Saccharimonadota bacterium | reverse complement strand
TGTCTTTTATAATACCAAAAGGCCACATTTCAGCCATCGCGATCCTAATGATAAAACTATGCAAATTCCACCGCTCAAAGCCTATGTTTATATGTTAAAATTGAACCAGGAAAAGTCCAATATGTTATGGACGCATACATTACCTTGACTATTTATTCCCGAAGTAGTATACTATTGACAAGTCTGGTATCAGACTTTTTTGATACATATAAGGAGTAAGATGGCTAAAATAACCAGAATTAAAGCAAGCGATGATTCTTCTAAAAAAGAGGAACCTAGTGAGCCGACAATTACTCGTAAGAAAGTTGTCGTCAAAGACAAAAAGCTCGAAAAGATTAATCGTAAAGATGCTAAGAAGGCCGAGAAGCTTGCCAAGAAGCAATCTTCTTCTAAGGAACGTAAGCCTTTCATACTAATTCGACCCTTTGTTTATCTTGGCAGATATTTGCGCGATTCTTGGCGTGAACTAAGGCAGGTTCGTTGGCCAAATCGTAAGGCTACCTGGAAGATGGTACTAGCTGTAATAATATACACCGCACTTTTTATGATTATTATTACGCTACTTGATATGTTCTTCTCATGGATATTTAGTTTATTATTAAGTAAATAAGGAAAGGAAAAAATGGCAGTAAATAGATATGATGACACAAGAGCCTGGTATGCAATCTCAACCTATTCTGGTTATGAGGACAAGGTAGCTGACTCAATCAATCAACGTGTCAACACCGTGGAGATGGCGGATAAGATTTTCGAGGCCATCGTCCCGAAGGAAAAACAAATCGAAATCAGAAACGGTAAGCGCAAGATTGTCGACCGTAAGATTCTGCAGGGTTATGTACTTGTGGACATGAAGCTCTCGGATGAGACTTGGTATATTATCCGCAATACACCTGGTGTGACTGGTTTTATTGGCAACGGTACTCAGCCAACTCCTGTCTCTGACAAGGAAATTGCCAAGATTAAGAAACGCATGGGCGTAGAAGATCCGAAGTTCTCAGTTAAATATGAAGTCGGTGAAGTGGTTTCGATTACTGATGGTCCATTTAAAGGTTTCGATGGTTCGATTTCCGAGATTGATGCTGATAAGGGTAAGCTCAAGGTGATGGTCTCAATGTTTGGGCGCGAAACTCCGGTCGAGCTCGATGCTTTACAAGTAAAGCAATTGTGATATAATATTATCGTTACGCACTAGAAAGGTTTTTATGGCAGAAAAGAAAGTTATTGGAAATTTGAAACTACGTATTCCAGCCGGTAGAGCGACCGCAGGTCCTCCGGTAGGTTCGACACTTGGTCAGTGGGGTCTAAACATGATGGATTTTATCAATCCATTTAATGAAAAGACTAAAGACCTGATGGGCAAGAATGTGATTGTCCATATTAGAGTATTCGAAGATCGTTCCTTTGATTGGACTTGCTTAGGCCAGCCAGTTGACGACCTAATTCGTGAAGCGATCAAGATTGATAAGGGCTCCGGTAAGCCAAATGTCGACAAAGTCGGTAAGATTACCAAGGCCCAGCTAAAGGAAATCGCCGAGAAGAAGATGGAGCAGTTAAATGCTGTCGATATCGATGGTGCAATCAAGATTGTCGCTGGTACCGCTCGTTCGATGGGCGTTGAAGTAGTCGATTGATTGTAATTAAAATCCTTCTTAAATACCTCCTTCTGGAGGTATTTTTGACTTTTATTTATTGGCCATGAGGAAAAAATTCATCGACGATACTACTAATCATGCTGGGAGGCTTCGGCCTCCCATTTCCATACCTTGCAAAATCTTAATAATTTGTTATAATATTGTCATTATTTAATTGTGGGAGATTAATTCGTTTGCACCACAGAAAGGAAATCATGACTAAAAAAGAAGTCAAAGCCGAGGAGCAGGTTCCAGAAGAGCAGCCTGTCTCTGTCGAGGAAACAACTGAAGCTCCTGCTGAGGCTACTGAAGCTGAGCCAGAGAAATTTGCCAAATCCGGCAAGAAGTCAAAGAAACACATTGAAGAAGTTAAAGCCGAAGAGGAACGCCAGGCTCGCAAAGAAGAGCGCAAAGCTCTGGATAAAGAAGTTAAGCCAAAGGGTGCTGCCCCAATCGTACGTCCTAAGTTAGAGCGCCGCAGCAAGAAGTATCAAGAGTCGGCAAAACTAATTGAGAAGGGTAAGGCTTATTCCTTAAAGGATGCTACCGAGCTAGCCATTAAGACCAGTCCAGTTAAATTCGATGCCAGCGTTGAACTACATGTGAGGCTTGGTATCGACCCAAGGCAAGCTGACCAGAACATCCGCTCGACATTGGTGCTACCAAATGGTAACGGCAAGAGCGTGAAGGTAGCTGTTTTTGCTCCAGCTGATATTTGTAAAGCCGCGAAGGCAGCCGGTGCCGATTACGCCGAGGATGAAGAGTTCCTAAAGAAGCTTGAGAAGGGAACGATTGATTTCGATGTTCTCATTTCTACTCCTCAGTACATGCCGAAGCTCGGTAAATATGCTCGCGTGCTTGGTCCGAAAGGCCTCATGCCTAACCCGAAGGCCGGTACGGTTACCAATGACATTGAAAAAGCCGTTAAAGAATCTAAGGCCGGCAAAGTCGAATACCGTGTCGACAAGCAATCAATTGTTCATATTGGTATCGGTAAAGTTTCGTTCGGCGCTGATAAAATATTGGAAAATGCCACTGCATTCTTCGATTCTTTGAAAGCTCAGAAACCAGCTTCGCTTAAAGGTTCCTATGTGAAGTCAGTTTTCATGACTACCACTATGGGTCCTTCGATTATGGTTGAGAATCTATATAACTAAATAATCCTTGCTAAAGGCAATGCCATTAGCTTAAGCATGCCCAACAAAAAAGTACTTTCAGGACACGCTCCAGGCCGCTCTGGCCAAGTCTTCATGTTCCTGAAAGTACTTTTTTTTGTTGGGCTTAAATATGCTTAAGTTAATGGCATTACCAAAATAAGCCTATTCGTGCTATACTTAGTTTATGGACACAATCATTGAAATGGAAACTTATCAACTCATAATCTTTATATTGCTTGGTCTTACTGTGTTGCTATTCGGTTATCGGATTAAGCGAATTGCATTCTTTATAATATGGTTTATTCTAGGATTTAATCTCGTGACGATTCTACTTCCCACAATCGGCAAGATTGCACCCGACGTTATAAATAATGCATTGTGGCAGAATCTTCTGCCTATCGCCGGCGGGCTACTGCTTGCCATGCTGGGATTTACGATTGAGAAACTCTGCGTTGGTGGGATTTGTTTCGCCCTTACTATGATTGTCACGGTAAGGTATTTTGGAACGGAAATACAAATATTGGCGATTGGTGCGATTGTAGCTATAATCCTCGCAGGTCTCGCGGTTACAATGATGCGACCTGCGATTATTGTTGCAACTTCCATCGCTGGGGCGTATGCTCTTACTTTGGTGATTTTTGCCTTCTTTCCGCAGTTTAGTATGCAGGTTTTCTACTGGCCAGTCTTAATTGGTCTTACGGCCATCGGTAGCCTATTTCAGTTTTCTACCTCTAAGCACCTATTATAGTGCGTATAAGGTTTGATATGTCAACACTTTTTCGTACAATTTTTTAAGGAATTAGCATAAACAAAATTCGCATCAGCTACTTGTTCACATTGTCGCCGATATTGAATTGGCGATACGTAATTTAGTGATCCGTGCAATCTCTCGTAGTTGTACCAGTGAACATAATCCCACAGTAATATTTTTAATTCTTCTAAGGAAGAAAAATTGCCGTGTGGTTTTATGAATTCTGTTTTCAAAATGTGATTCGTTGATTCTATAACGGCATTGTCTAGTGGCGTTCCCTTATTACTAAGTGACCTCGTAAAGCCATATTTTAAAATCACATCATCAATTAGTTTGTTCTTAAACTCATTGCCCCTATCGGTATGAAAAATATTAATACGATTTAGATTATACGGAATAGCGCCTATCGCCTCGTAAACTAGCTCCGCAGTTTTGTTTCCCCCAGCAGCAAAACCTACAATCTCTCGGTTCCACAAATCCACAATTAAACAGATATAATTCCAAGTACCAGCTACCTTCACATAGGTTAAGTCGCTTACTACTACATCAAATGAATTACCCCTGTTAAACTCACGATTCAAGACATTTGGGCAGTTATCGTCATTACATTTTGTTCTACCTTGTTTTGGGCGATGTTTGATGTAATTACTCACTAGATTATGCTTTGCCATAATCTCTCCAATTTTACGTCTGGAAGTGGTGATACCTATCTCTTTTAGTTTTGCCTGTATTTTTCTAGTACCATAATTACTACGACTCTCTTTGAAAATTCGTTTGATCTCGGATTCTAGTTTCAGGTCCGGCATCTTTTGCTTGCTTTTATAATAGAGGGCGCTTCTTGGTATTTCCAGCACTTTTAATATGGCACTGATACTGTATTTGTTGCTTAGATTATCAACAAACGCTCTTAATGCTGGTTTTCCTTTCTTCCGAATATCAGTGCCGCCTGTTTTAAAATGTCGTTCTCCATCCTGAGTTGTTTTAATTCTTTGTTTAGCCGAATTAACTCGTTTTCTTCCGGAGTACGATTATCCTTTTCCCTGAATGAACCACTGTTCTTTGCTTGGCGTATCCATCTAGATAGTGCAGTTTCTGTTAGCTCGTATTCACGTATTAAATCGGCACGAGTATAATTGCCTGTGTTATAAAGATTTACTATTTGTTGCTTGAACTCGTCAGTATAAGCTCGTCGCATTCGTCGCTTATTACCGTTTTTATCAACGATATACTTTTCTTCTGGCATACAATAATCCTTTCCTTGGACATATTATATCAGGTGATACGTCCTAATTTAGTTGTTTTAATTATTGTAGCCGATACAACTTCTGTAGATAAAACCATGTCTCCTGGTAGCTATACTTTCTCCAATAATACGTCCATTACATATACTGTTACTATGGACCCATCCTGTCTTGTTTATTCTGTCCAATACCAAGACAATGGTGCAGATAATCCTAGTGGTATGGGTACTACAGATAATACTACTGGTGAGAAAAGTGTTAGACAAATTAATATAGCAGAAGATACTAAGATCACCCTTCTAGCTCCTAACTTCAAAAAAGCTGGACACGCCTTCCTTGGTTGGAGTACTGATAGTGATGCCTACATCCACTTTACTGATAATGATAATACTAATGATCCAATTATCTATGGTCCGATGGAAGATGTAGTAATAGACTCTACATTAACAAGTAAAGCTAATACTAGAAACCAAATCAATATGTATGCAGTCTGGATACCAGCTCTAAAGACAGATCCGTCTAATCCTAGTAGTACTCCAGTCTACTTCCAAAACTGGGATAATCCAAATACTACTCTCCCGCATGATGGTTGTAGCACTCTCACCCAAACTATCTTTGATGATACTATTACTGACGAAAAAGGTAAGATCCAAGTAGATAAAAACAGTGTAGTAGCTTTAACTGATAAACGTGATAATGAGATCTATGCTGTAGCTAGACTAGCTGATGGTAACTGCTGGATGATAGAAAACCTACGTCTAGAACATGAAGGCACCGTAGGGAACAATAAGAACGATAGTACTGTCACTAACCAAAGCCTCTCTCAAGGTTATGGCGGTACTACTGGTACCTATGGCAATTTCGTTGGTCTAGCTGCTTCAGAATCTGCAAACTTCAGCAATTCCACTACTTCTCTAAGCTTTGCTGATGGCGGTATGTACAAGTCCTCGCTTGCTTCACCTACTGATACTTATAATCCGTCCACTAGTACCCTAGAAGATATTGGTACCTCTAACTACCCAGGCTATCGCTTCCCCCGCTATAATAATAGTAATAATGCCAGCGCCCTCTCTAGTCCCACCTTTACCGAGAACTATACCAATGCCGCCAGCCCATCCACCAGTGGCACTTATAAAACCTCTACAATCTCATCCTATGGCAATTACTACACCTGGGCTGCTGCTATGGCTAATACCAATTACTATACCAGCTCATCTACTTCAGAGGCTGCTAACACTTCTATCTGTCCATCTAACTGGCACTTACCTTCTAGTGGCACTACAACTAAAGAATACGGTATTCTTTCTCAACGCTATGGTGGCACAGGCAGTAGTCAGAGCGGTACTGGTACTGGCGACATTATGAGTAGTCGCTTTAGAAGCTTCCCGAATAACTTCCTTTACTCCGGCAACTTCACTGGCTCACCCGCGAGCAATCGTGGCTCGGGCGGCCTCTATTGGAGTAGGTCGGCGGGCAGCAACTACGGTTCTTACTACCTGAGCCTGTTCTCTACGTACTTGTACCCGTCCAGCTACGGCAATAGTAAGGGCAACGGATTTAGTGTCCGTTGTCTTATTGGCTCAGCAGATGTGCAGGTCGCTCTGGATTCTAACAATGGCACTGGCGCGGTTTCTATAGCCTTTGGGGCTGCGGGTAGTACTATTACTTTGCCTTCTTCTTCTAATCCATCTGCTGCTATTGCTAAGCCAGGTTATGCATTTAAAAACTGGAATACAGCTCCTGATGGTTCTGGGACTTCTTATACATCTAGCTTTACTATTCCTGCTGGTTCTACTGGCGAAACTCTTTATGCTCAATGGGATCCACAATACACTATCACCTACGTCAACAACTGCCAAACTTACGCCAGTGCTAATAGCTCCTGTACTCAGACTGTTTCAGATGGTACCGATAGTCAAAAGATTAATCTTACTAATAATCCAAGTACTGGTACCGAGGCCGCCACTCTTGGCACCTATAATAAGTTCACCATGACTGGCTGGAAGATTAAAGGCTGGTCTACCGTAGCAGATAATTCAGATAATTCCAATACCGAATACGGTGTAGGCAAGACCTACACAGTCCCTAGTGGCTCCGGCGCAGGAAGTGGTATTACACTATATGCTCATTGGGTACCGGTCTACTCCATCCAATATGATGGCAACAGCGCAGATAATCCTAATGGTATGGGTACTACTAATGCAACTACCGGCATCAAGAGCGTTACTCAAACCAATGTTGGCGAAGGTGACCCCGTAATCCTCCTCGCTTCTAACTTCAAAAAAGCTGGTAGTGGCTTCGCTGGCTGGTCTACCGATCCTGATGCTTGGACTCACTTCACTGACAATGACAGTACTAATGACCCAATTATCTATGGTCCGATGGAGACTATCTCTGCTCCCGCATATCCTACTAATGGTACTAATATTATTACTATGTATGCCGTCTGGGTCCCAGCTGAGAAAGATGGTAACAATAATCCAGTCTATCTTCAAGAATGGGACGACCCAACTGATGCTACAGATGCTTGTGCTGCTCTTGCTTCTACTACCTTCAATAGTACCACTGGTGAGATTACTGTTAACAAGAATAGTATCATTGCCCTAACCGATAAACGTGATGATGAAGTCTATACTATTGCGAAACTTGCCGACGATAACTGCTGGATGATAGAGAACTTAAGGCTGGAAGCAGCTGGGACTGTAGGTAATAATAAGAATGACGGTAACGTCACTAACCAAAGTCTAGCTCAAGGCTACGGTGGTACTACTGGTACTTATGGTAATTTCGTCGGTCTAGCTAACCCCGAATCTGCTAACTTTAGCAATTCTACCACCGCAAACACTATTTACAAATCCTCTGCCAACCCTCCAGTAGATACTTATGATCCCACCAACAATGTACTGGAGGATATCGGCACATCCAACAGCCCAGGTTACCGCTTCCCACGTTATAATAACAGCAATAATTCTAGCGCCTTGTCTAGCCCCACCTATACTGAGAACTACGCCAATGCTACAAGTCCATCCACCAGTGGTACCTATAAAACTTCCACAGTCTCATCCTATGGTAACTACTACACCTGGTCTGCCGCTATGGCAAATACCAACTACTATACATCCTCATCTACCTCCGAAGCAGCAAATACTTCCATTTGCCCATCCGGTTGGCACTTACCTAGTAGTAATGGTACTAATAAAGAATATAGTACTCTTTCTCAAAGATACGGCGGGAGTGGCGATAACCAGAGCGGTATTGGCACTGGTGATATTATGAGTAATCGCTTTAGAAGCTTCCCGAATAACTTCCTTTACTCCGGCTACTTCAATGGCTCGTCCGCGAACAATCGTGGCTCGAGCGGCGACTATTGGAGTAGGTCGGCGTACTACAGCAACGACAGCCTCTCTTACATCCTCTACCTAAACTCTACGAGCTTGTACCCGTCCAACTACGGCATTAAGTACTACGGATTTAGTGTCCGTTGCTTGATAGGAAGTTAGTGCGAATATCTACCCATGTTGTCCCCGCAGAAAGGTATAGCTCAAGAATAGCTTCCATTCTCGTCCTAGTTATCTAGATACCCCAGCACATCTCCTCCCAATATGTCAAGATAGTTCTCGCTCGTTATAGTAAAGCTATGTGCCGGATGATATGTCTCCACAAAGCTGCTTGGCAGCTTCCCGGCCTTCTTTTCATTCCACTTCACCTCTATTGCTGTTATCTCACCATTTTTCTCGATCACATAGTCAATCTCTTGCTGGTTCTTATTTCGCCAAAAATAAATATTATCATTCGGGAATCGCTTCTTCAGCTCCGAAATCACATAATTCTCAAACAACGAGCCGAGATCTGGTCTCAAATCTATCGGCCGAAAATCCGCACTGATAGCATTCCGTATTCCACAGTCCACGAAGAAGATTTTTTGAGATGCTTTCAGCTCATTTCTTAGATTACGTGCAAAGGAAGGAAGCCGAAAGATGATAAAGGACTGCTCAAGCAATGCAATGTATTTATCCACTGTTTTACTGTCTAGCCCGACCAGCTGTCCAATTTCGCTCATACTTACTTGGCTCCCGACCTGCATCGCGAGAGCCTGCAAAATCTTACGCAGCTTGTCGGTCTTAATAATTTCACCCAAGTTCAAGATATCCTTAAACAAATTCTCGGAAGCCAGCTCCGTGATGGTTTCCTTAGCATCCTCCAGTCCCGTCACAACCGCCGGGTAAGACCCAAAGACCAATCTGTTCGCAAGGTTTATCTTCTCGTGGGCATAGCCATACTCATTGAGTAACTCCGACACGGCAAGAGGGAATAGTGTAATGGTACGTTTGCGGCCAGTCAGCGGCTCATTGACTTTATTTGCCAAATCAAAAGAAGAACTCCCGGTCGCCACAATCTGAATCTTATCTCCAAAATTATCCTGTAAAATTTTTAACTTAATACCAATATCCTCAATTCTTTGCGCCTCATCAATTATTACGGTCTTATATCCCTTAACCAGCGGAGCCAAATCATTCAAATCAGCACGAGAAAAAAGCTCCTGTGTGCTCACATTATCCCCACTGTACCATATTGTGTCAGGAGTTTTCTTAAAAACTGACTCTAGCAAAGTGGTCTTACCCACTTGGCGAGCACCAAAAATCACGATAATTCTCTTATTCTTCTTCAGGTACCCCTTAATTGTTTTTTCTGCACTTCGTTTAATCATAACCCTATTATAGCACTCCATTCCAAAAAAGTCCAGACTTTTTTGGAATCAAATCCAAAATTATCCAGACTTTTTCGGAATCTCACGCTCACCATATATATATCACTATATATAATATAGTAAGCAATACCCTGAACTATTTACACATCTTATACGCATCGCGTATAATCATCACTTCTTCGTTGGTTGGCTCTACGTACACCGGCACGGTAGAATCCTCCGCCGTGATAATCCCGCTCGTAATTTCCTTGAAACTTGCAATCGCATTGTTTACTTCGCGGTTAATTTTAATTCCAAGTGGCGCCAGTCCTTTGATAATCGTCTCACGAGTTTCCGCACCGTTCTCCAGCACTCCAGCCGTAAACACAATCGCATCCACATTGCCGCCTAGCTCCAAGTAGTACTCAGCAATGTATCGGTCAATTCGGTCCACGTACATATCGAGTGCTAGACGCGCATTCTTATCACCCTCTGAGATCGCTTTTTCTACATCACGGTTATCATTAAATCCGCAAACCCCGAGTAGACCAGACTTCTTATTTAGTGCATTATCAATCTCGTCATAGGTCATACCAGCCTCATCAATCATGTATTTAATGATTGATGGGTCGATCGAGCCAGACCTCGTCCCCATCATTAGACCATCGAGCGGTGTCAGGCCCATGGTGGTATCATAACTCTTACCGTCCTTCACGGCCGTAATGCTAGCTCCCGAGCCCACATGGCACACAATCAGATTCACCTTCTCCTTGCCGAGCTTCTTCTGCATTACTTCGGTGATATATTTATGACTTGTTCCGTGGAAGCCGTATTTTCTTACACCATATTTCTCATACCATTCCATTGGAATTGGATACATATACTGCACCTTCGGAATCGTCTGGTGAAATGCCGTATCAAACACTGCCACCTGCACAGCATCTGGCAAAGCCTTCTGCATTGCCTTAATCCCCGCAATATTTCCAGGGTGATGTAGCGGCGCAAATTTCGTAAACTCCTTGATGTCCTTCATCACCTGCTCATCAATCACCACCGATTTAGCATACTTCTCACCACCATGTACTACGCGGTGTCCCACACCACGAATCTCATCTAGGGCCTTGACTGCGCCATAGTTCACTAGCTCCTCTAGCATAACCTTCACTGCCGCAGAGTGATCCTTAATCAACTTCTTGTTCTCGGTCTTCTTACCCTCGAACTTGATAGTATAGAAACTATCCGGCGCCCCAATCTTCTCCACGTAGCCACCAATAATTGATATTTCTGCCGGCATTTCGTAAAGCTGGAATTTCAAAGATGACGAACCAGCATTAACACATAATACTTTCATTTTTGCTCCTTCTTATTTACTTTATTGTACCACGAATCAGGGAATATTTGTTGACCATTATATATAATAACGTTATAATTAAAGCAAATAACATAAGGATTATCCATGAAATGTTTTAACCACACCGATCGCGAAGCGGTTGGACAATGTAAAAACTGTGGCAAGGGTCTCTGTAAGGACTGTTTCCAACAAAACGGAGGTATCTGCAACGAATGTTTGCACGATGCCAACTCCGCCAGTTTCGAAGACAAATACAATCAATTATTAAACGATCTGATTCACTACCGCACCAAATTATACATGAAGCTCTTCGGTGGTCTGGCGCTCGGTATCATTATTGCCGTCGTTTTCTTCTTCGCTAACAGACCGAATTTCAATGATTTTTGGCCATTTCTCATCGCAATCGCTCTTGCTCCAGTCGGTTTCTTCGCTATGAATTTCAATAAAGGTGGCGACCCTAACAAAGGCTACAATGACGATGTCTACACCATAGAAACCGAATACGGCTACGTCTCATACCAAGGCAAGGGCACCATCATGACTATCGTCTCAATAGCTTGGTTCCTGTTCAAGTCCATGATTGCCTTAATGCTCGGCCCGATTTGTTTAATTTACCTAGTGATTAAAATCATCATCACGTCAAAACATATCAAAAAGCTCACCAAGGCTTATGTCGAGATTCAGAAAGAAGAGGATGCCGAGCTTGTAGAAAAGCAAGCTGCACTCGAAGGTCCTTCGGAAAACTATGCCGAGCCAGCTCCTGCCCCAGCTCCAGTTCCAGAACAGTCAGTCCTCGCTCCTGCACCTGCACCTGAACAACCCGCACCAGCTCCAGCCTCCACTCCTGCACAACCTGCTCCGGCACCTGCCCAAGTAACTCCACCGGCTCCTGTTCCGGCTCCTACTCCCGAAGTTCCAGCCCCCACACCTGAAGCTCCAACCCCGACCCCCGAGCAGCCAGCATCTCCAACTCCAGCTCCCGGGCAGCCAGCCCCCACACCTACTCCAGTACCAGAAACTCCCCCCACTCCCCCAGCGCCAGCAGCTTAATTTATAAGACTTTCTTCAAAAACTCCTGGACTCTAGGAGTTTTTGGATGTGAGAAGAACTCTCCCGGAGTTCCTTCCTCAATGATTTTGCCTTTATCGAGAAACACCACTCTGGTGGCGATTTCCTTGGCAAAACTCATCTCGTGTGTCACGATCATGATGGTCATACCACGGTCTGCGAGTTCGCGAATTAGAGATAACACGTCACCAATCGATTCCGGATCCAGTGCCGAAGTCGGCTCGTCAAACAGCAATACTTCCGGCGACAACATCATCGCTCGGATGATTGCCACGCGCTGTTTCTGCCCGCCCGACAGGGAAGCAGGATAAGCCTGCGCCTTACTCGGTAACCCGATATGACGGAGTAGCTCCATGGCACGCTTTTCCGCCGCTGCACGCTTCATTAGTCTCAGCTTGACTGGTGCCAGGGTCAAATTCTCCATCACGGTCATATTCGAAATCAGGTTAAAATGTTGGAATACCATGCCAAGATTTCGCCGCACTCGCCGGATGTTCTTCTCGGTCACCAGCTCACCGTCAAATATGATCTCCCCCGACGTTGGCTCCTCCATCCAGTTAATGCACCTTAGGAACGTGGACTTACCCGAACCCGACGGTCCCAGTATTACCACTCGCTCGCCTTCCTTCAGTTCGAAATTAATTCCATTTAAAACCTTATTCTTTCCGAAAGATTTTCTCAAGTTCTTGACCACCAAATCCGTATTTTTGTCTTCCATTTATTTCTCCACTCTTAAGTCACTTCGTCTTAGATTCTTCTCAATCCTGCCGACAATGAAGGTAATCAGATAAATCGTCGCGAGATAGAAAAGTGCCGCCACGAACATCGGTGCAATGTAGCTCGCCATGTTCTGTCCCGAGCCGATGTCCTTTGCTGCCATGTTGAGGTCGTACATCCCCACCATACTTACAATCGCTGTCTCCTTAATCACAGTGATGATTTCATTTCCGAGCGCCGGGATGATGTTTTTAATCGCCTGCGGTGCCACAATCTTCGCAAAAATCGTAAACCGTGACAATCCCAGTGCTAATCCCGCTTCCGTCTGTCCGCTATCTACTGACAGTATCCCACCACGGATTACTTCCGCTGCATATGCTGCCGAATTTAATCCGAAAGCTATAATCGCCGTAATGATACTAGGGAAGCCCTTGACCGCGAAAATCACGAAGAACATAATAAACAGTTGCAGCGCCATCGGTGTCCCCCGGATAATCCCCACATAAACACGGCAGATAAATTTCGGCACTATGAGCCACCTTGATGGCTTTGCCGTATCAATTAGCGCGATAATGGTACCAAACAGTATCCCAATCAGTAGTGCGAAATATGAGATTTGTAAAGTCAGTAAGAACCCATGCAGCAGGGAATCAATGTATTCCGGTGTGCTAAAGAGTTCTACTATTTTTTCAAAGAAATTACTCATCTAAAAGCCCCATATACTTTAATACTAATCTATCAATCTCGGTGACACCTTCCTCGTTTTCGGTTAACATTTCGCCCAGCACCTCATTGAAGGCCTCGAGGAGTTCCGTTCGCTCTTTATTCACAGCAATTGCATATGATTCTTCGACTGGGTAATCCTCCTCCCTCGTCGCTCCCGAGTAATAGAGCGGCAACGCCTCAAGCCCCGGGTTCTTTTCTACGATAAATTTCGCCACCAGCTCGTCCGCTATCGCATAATCTATAATGTGTGCCAGAATCGCATCCGCCGCTAGCTGATGCGAATCGATTCCTTTAATCGTCGCTCCAGTCCCCGACAAGACACCATTTTCAATCTCGTCATCTACGAACAAATACCCGGTACTACCAATCTGCGAACCGAGCTTCGCACCGGCTAAAGCCTCCCATACCACATGATCGTCTCGTAGTGAAGGTGGCATTTCACGATTAAAAATCACATATTGCACCGAATCATAATAGGGAATTGTGAAATTTACTTTCTCCGCTCGTGCCGGCGTAATAGTGAGCCCAGCCGCTCCCGCATCCGCGATTCGTCCCGCTTCGACATTATCAATGATCACATCAAACTCTACATTTTTTATTTGTATAGTCTTGTTTGTCCTCTCGGCCACTCGGTTCACAATGTCAACATCCACCCCCACAATTTGCCGATTCTCATAAAACTCAAACGGTGCAAACGGTACGTTTGTCTCGACTACGTAGTCATAATCAACCTCTTCCTGAATTGATTGCCACACACTCACCCCCATTCCTACCGTAACCAGCAGGAACAAAGCAATATACACGATGCCTTTAACCTTATGCATAATCTAATTATACACTATTCTCGATTTCATGCTACAATATTCGCATGAAAATTGATTTTATACCGGTCAAAACTCGCATCGTCCACCCACCGCAAGATGAAATCTGGGACCTCATTGATTCCTTGCAGGCCACAGACGGCGACGTGATTTTTATTACTTCTAAAATCCTTGCTATTCATCAGGGAAGGACGGCCAAGGCCGGCAGTACCACCAAGAAGGAATTAATTAAATCCGAGGCCACCCGCTACCTACGTTACACCAATGAGGAGGATGGCTACAATGTTAATTTGACCATTAGCCACGGTATGTTAATTCCAGCTGCCGGTATTGATGAAAGTAACGCCGATGGTTATTATGTTCTGTGGCCAGAGCAGATAGACGAACTCTGCCAAACAATACGTGCCCGAATTATGCAGAGACTACACCTCTCTCGTCTCGGTGTGGTCGCAACCGATTCTCATTCAACTCCATTGCGCCGAGGCGTTACAGGCATTTCAATCGGCCTTGCTGGTATCGAGCCTATTAAAGATATTCGCGGTGAGCCAGACCTTTTTGGTCGCAAAATGAGGATTACCAAGATTGATATGGTCGATCCTCTCGCCGCCATGGCAGTCAATATTATGGGTGAATCTAACGAGTGCACACCGATTGTGATTGTGCGAGGTTGTCATCATCTCACTTTTGATGACAATGCATCTATGAAAGGATTTAAAGTTTCTCCCGAGGAGGATTTATATCGCCCACTTCTCGATGCTATTCCTCCTGTGAAATGACTATAATTAACAAAAATGGTGACCCGGGCGCGAGTCGAACGCGCAACCTTCTCCTTAGGACGGAGCTGCTCTATCCATTGAGCTACCAGGCCACATTTGTGCTATAATTATACCATGAACCTGTTCAAGAAGAAAGATACAGTCAAGACCGAACAAGAAAAGGTCGCCGAGCGGCGCGAAGAAATTCTCGCAAAAGGCCGCAAGTTTAAGTATCCTTTGCAATGGACCAGGCACCGTGTTGTCATTAACACTATTTTAATTGCTATTATAGTTTCCGCTCTTATTGTTATGGGCGGCTGGCTAGCGCTCTATCAGTTAGGCATGACGGATGATTTACTCTTTAAAGTTACTGAGATTATCCCAGTTCCAGTCGCTAGGGTTGACAATGAGGATGTTCGCTTTTCCGATTATTTAATGTTCTATCGCAGCAGCATGACGTCCATTGAGCGTCAGTCTGGCAGCCAATTTGATAGCGATTCCGCTAGGCAGCTATCGATCGAGTATAAGCGCTCAGCGCTTACCGAGTCTGAGACCTACGCCTTCGCTCTGAAGTTAGCCAGGGAATTAGGCATCACTGTCACTGACGAAGAAATCGACACCGAGTTTAATCGTCATCTTAAGACCGGCGGCATTGATCGCTCCGAGGAGGGTTTTCTTAAAATCATCTCTGATAATTTTGGCCTCAATAAAGATGAGTATAACCGCATGCTCTATTTGACACTCATTAAAGCCAAAGTCGAAATCGCAATTGACGAAACCGCCAGTAGTATCGCTGCTAAGGTCGAGCAGAAGCTTTCGGAGAACGGTAACGATTATCACGCCGTAGCTAATGAGCTAGGCGATTCGATTATCCTTGAGGAGACCGGTGGCCTAGTCGACAATAAGAATATCGACGGCGGTCGTGCCACTGAAGCCATGAAGCTAGAGCCAGGCCAGAGTAGTGGTAAGTTTGTCTCCATGAATGGCGATGGCTACTACTTTGTAAAACTGATTAAGAAAACTGATGCCGAAGTGAATTTTGTCTCCATCAAAGTCCCATTTACCGAGTTTAATAGGCGTTTCAAGCTCTTAGAGGACGAGGGTAAGATTTCCGAATTCATCACCATCAAGGATCCCGATCTTGTCGAATCCGCCATCGACGAACCAGCAGAGTAACAACCTCAGTCGCTCACGACCCAATTATCTATTATTTCTTACTGTCCTTTTTGATGTACTTAAAATATTCATAGCTATTATGCTTGCTCATCTTTTGCATGCTGTCATATGCCTTCTCGGCCAGCATGGCACGATTCTCGTCTTCGGATTTCTTTGGGTCAGGGAAGAACGGCCCATCAATATAAATATCCATTCTCGGCAAGTCGCCGCGCTTCTTGTCCTTACGTTTATGATAAGTTGTAGTCATCGTAAAAATCGGAAGATTGTTGCGTACGGCATATTTAAACGAGCGGTCGCCAGCAGGGAACTTGCGGATATTTGTAGCAAAAGGCCAAACATGTGCTTCCGGATAAATCACTAAACAATTCTTCTGAGCTAATCTCTTATCCACGGCCTCATTAAAGGCGGCTTTTTCTTCTTTACTTTTACCGAGTGGCAACCCGCCAATGAGTGGCAAGTATTTGCCGATACCCGGCACCAATAGATTTACTGGGCTAATTATCGTGAATATCCGCCTATTTGCCGCGAGGGCTGGCCCAAACACATCATGAAATGGGTTCGTATGATTCGCATAGATTACATAGCCCTTGCCGCGAGCCGTTTTTAGCTTCTCCCTACCGTAAAATTTTGCTTGCCAATATCCTCGCTCATAGTATTGCCCAAAAAGCTTAAAGCAGCGAAAGAGAATCGAACTATATAGTCTCGTAAACGGATTTTTAGGGATGAACTGATAATCCTTCGGCAAGCCGACTTCAATTTTGCTTTCTTGCTCATTCGTCTTAATAGGATCATCTTCTTCATTTTCGTAGTAAAAAACCCGTTCGTTTTCTGGAATATCTTTTTGAAATAATTCTGCTTTTGCCATTATTTATCTCCAATTATGGTTTGATTATATCATCTCTCCGATTAAAAATAAAAATAGCGCACCCAGAGCGCTTGTAATTATTCTTATTAATCTTACACTGGTGCGGGTACAGGGAGTCGGACCCTGATCTCATCCTTGGGAAGGATACATAATAGCCGCTATACGATACCCGCGTAATAAACGAATTATATCATAATTTTCCACAAAGTGTTTAAAAATAATAAACCTTATGCTAACATATAATATATAGCAACATAAAACAAGGGCATGCATGAAATCTTCACCACAACAAAATAATTTACTACCATCTCTACCCGTTATTGTATTAATAACGGTAGCGACTATGTTATCATCTAATATTGTCTCAGCCGATGATAATTCTACCGTAGATCAAATTAGTATTACTGTGCCTATGTCCTGTACTATGTCCGGTACTGGACAGGATTCCCATAATGCTAATATTAATAATGGTACCTATACACCAGACATTGGTACTACTACTATGCATGTATTCTGTAATGATAATGAAGGATTCGCTATCTATGCTGCTGGATATACAGGAGATGAAATAGGTGGGACTAATAGTAATAAGTTAGTCGGGACATCTGCCAGTGGTAATGCCGCTATAGAATCAGGATTAGCTACTTCGGCAGGAAATCCAGACGTATCTAACTGGGCGATGAAACTAGCCATCACACAAGATTCTGGTGATACAACAGAAACCAATGCTTTTGCTATTGATTCTGCTCCAAATGTAGCTCTTCCGAGTACTGCGGAATCTGGTGCTACTCAAGCTCCATTTAGTAATTATCATGTAGTCCCAAATGAATACGTTAAAGTAGCCCATAAGAACTCTGATACTGATATGGCTGAAACTACTGGTGGAGTTAAGCTTACTACTACTTATGCTGCTTACATTTCTAAAACTCAAGCTGCTGATACTTATTCAGGACAAGTGATCTATACTCTAGTTCATCCATCTACCGCTCCAGCTCCAGTAGGTGCAGGGAAGGTTGGTGTGACTTATCACGCTAATGGTTCTACCTTTGCTGGAGGCGGCACAACAAACAATGTAGTGTATGCTAATAATCCAATGTACATAGCTACCACCCCGCTAATTGCTAAATCTCCCAATGTAGCAGATGACGGGACAAAGAATACTGCTTATGCATCTGATGTTAATGTCCTAACTCCAATCGCTGCAACTGGTGCTACTAAAATGAAAGTTGTGATAACTTATGGTGTCACTAATGGTACTGGACTAGCTATCGCAAAAGGTAATTGGGATGGTATGAGTAGTATGCCCGATATTATAATCGCACAAAGTGAAAATCTAGCTGGAACTGAAACCTATGTCTTTGATGGTGATACGGTAACGTTTTATCTGAATAATTTCTCTGGTTCTGCTCCGGTTGCAGACTACGACTATGGTTTCTGGGCTAGAGTATATCCAATCTATACTACTGAGCAATTTGACACTGAAGCTTCAGATGAATTTACCACCTTTGTTGCGAGTACCGGCACTTATGCTACTACTACGGATTGGTATGGTTCTTGGTATGGTGATATTAATGGTGGACATTATGATTTTATGAACGAGGCCGAAGTCACTAACTTCTTATCGGAAAACATATCTACTCTTAGTGGTTCTACTATAGATCTCTATCGTGGTCTTACCTTTATCGAAGCCTACACTAGGGCGAATAAATCACAAGATGGCGGTTATTATAAGCAACAAGAACTCACTAAGAGTATGTGCAACACAATAGCCATTACTCAGAACCAAACACTAAAAGATGTAAGAGATAATAATACCTATATGGTAGGCAAACTAAAAGACGGTAACTGTTGGATGTTAGATAACCTAGCACTTGATCCAACTGATTCCACTACCGCACAAAACATGAATGAGTCTAATACTAATGCTACAGAAGAAGCCATATATAACCTCCTTCATGGTGGTAGTACTAACACTGGTTGGAGTAATACTGCGGTAGCTAATGTTACGACAAACTTCGATAATAATGATGGCTATATCCAACCACGCATTAACAATGCTAGTAAAAATACTCTCGTCACTAGCTATGGCTCAGCTTCCACTAATGGACAGGCCAAAGTAGGTCTCTACTACAACTACTGTGCCGCATCGGCTAGTACTTACTGTTATGCAAGTAGACAAGGCATAGATGTACCAGATACCATCATTGACGCTCCGCAAGACATCTGTCCAGCTAACTGGAGAATGCCTACTGGTGGCAAGACTGGAGAATACTCCACTTTAGCTCAAAAATACACTAATACTGCTACAGAAACCAATAGTCTCCAATATAACTTATCTACGCCTCTGTCGGGCGACTACCACGGTAATGCCGCGAGCGTTCAGGGTAGCTACGGTATCTGGTGGTCGTCTACTTACGACAGTAGCGACCACATGTACCGCCTGGGCGTCGAGCCGACTTATGTGGACCCGAACAATAGCTCCAATCGCTTCTACGGTCAGTCTATGCGATGCTTGCTATCTGAGTAGGTCGGTTGCTTCGCGGGTTGTCCTTCCCTAGAACCCACTAAGGAATAATGCGCCCCCGTTTCTCATGAGCCCAAAGCGAAATGAGAAACAGGTGGCGCGGAATACTAATCTATACTGCAGATAGCCATTTCCTAGTTCGATATCCCTGTAATTATGATATAATTATTCTATGCAAGACATCAAGGCAACACTAAAGCAGCTTATCCACGACCTCTATGGCCTTGATTTTGAACCCGACCTCACCCCCTCCCCTGATAATATCGATGCCGACTACTCATCAAACGCCCCATTGAAACTTGCAAAGGAATTGCATGAGAATCCAATGGCTATCGCCGAAAAGCTCGCAAATAGTGCTTTTGAGGAGCATATTTGGCGACGGGCCAAATACGGAGCGACCGAGCCCCGTAACGACGGGAGCGAGGGAGCGTTCCGAAAAAGCACTATTGCGAGCATTTCAGCGCCAGGCTTCTTAAATTTCACATTATCAGACGATTATTTAAGTGATTCTATTGATGTATTCGATACGGGCATCTCATCAGAGCAGTATAAAGGTCAGACAGTAATCTGTGAATTCAGCGACCCCAATCCGTTCAAAGTCCTCCATGTTGGCCATCTTTATACTAGCATCGTTGGCGACTCTATTGCAAGACTCTACGAATACGCCGGCGCCAAAGTCATTCGCGCCAATTTTGGCGGCGACGTTGGCCTCCATGTCGCTAAGACCATGTATGCCCTCCAGCAAAAACCCATCGACAATCTCACCATCGAAGACATTGCCAAATGCTACGTAGAAGGCACCGCTCTTTACGAAGACGATGAAAAGGCGCATCAAAAGATTACCGAGCTCAACAAGGAAATCTACGCCATCAACGCCGCCGGAGAACCGAAAAAAGCTCTTTCGAGGAGCATAAATGGCGACGGGCCATTTACGGAGCGACCGAACCCCGTGACGACGGGCGTGAGGGAGCGTTCCGAGAAAGAATCTTTTTCGGTTCCTGCACTTACGGAGTTGTATTGGCGTGGCAGGGAATTATCCTATCAATATTTCGACCAGTTCTACGATTCCATCGGTGTAAAATTCGACAAGTATTACCCCGAGTCCACCGTAGCAAACCTAGGCCTAGAAAAGGTTAAAGAACAGTTGGGAAAAGGTGTCTACGAATATTCCGACGGTGCCGTGATTTTCAATGGCGATAAATACGGCCTCCATACTAGAGTCTTCATCAATAAAGAAGGCGTTCCTACTTACGAAGCCAAAGACGTCGGCCTCATCTTCACGAAATGGCAGGATTATCATTTTGACAAGTCCATTGTCATCACTGGTTCCGAGCAGCTAGATTACATGAAAGTAGTTCTCAAATCCGTTGAGCAATACGCCCCAGAATTAGTCGAGAAAACCACTCACTTAACTCACGGTCTCGTCAAACTCCCTGGTGGCGTTAAAATGTCCTCTAGAAAAGGTAATTTCTTAAAAGCCGTCGACGTTCTTGACATGGTCCGCACCGCACTGAAAGAAGAACATGGTTCCGAAGATGAAATAGTTTCTCTCGCTGCCACCAAGTATGCTTTCCTCAAATACAAAATGGGCGGCGACATCATATTCGACCCTAAAGAATCCGTCAAAATGACTGGCAACTCCGGCCCCTACCTCCTCTACTCCTGTGTCCGCGCCAAGAAGATCTTAGCGAAGAAGTCTGTCAACAGTGCTAATAATGCACGGCGAGTGAGCATGTGCGACCAACGGGGAGCACTAGCGAGCGAACCCCGTAACGACGGGCGTGAGCGAAGCGGCGAACGAGCGTGCATTATGGCACCGGAGAGAGATTTAATCAAGAAGCTTCTCGAGTACCGCACAGTTTTAGACGAGGCAGTATCCGAATTTGCTCCTCATAAAGTAGCGAGTTTCTTATACGAACTCGCTCAGGTCTTCAGCCGCTTCTACGAGAACTGTGAAGTCATCGGCAGCGACGAAGAATCCGCCCGCCTCAGACTTGTCGAACTATATTTAAACACCATGACTCATGGCTTAGGTTTGTTGGGTATTAATATTCCGGAGAAAATGTAGTTATGATAGGAACAGTTTTACATGGGCGGGTGACGGACCTGGAGGGGGTCCCCCGCGGAGCCTTTGCGACGTGGGGGAGGAGAAGGTCCGGCAGGACCCGCCCAGAAAAAATGAAAGGATGTCATGAATAAAGCTAAGTTACTTTGGATCGACCTCGAAATGACCGGCCTCGATCCCATAAAAGACAGAATCTGTGAGGTGGCCGCAATCGCTACAGATATGGAGCTAAATAGAATCGCTACTTATGAGGCTGTAGTAAAGGTTAATAAGTCCCTCATGGACAAGCGCATGGTCGGCGAATTCTGGGATAAAAATTCTAAATCTCGCGATGCCTTAAAACTTCAAAACCAGACGGGCAAGCCCGTAAAACAAGTCGAGAAAGAACTCTTAGGCTTTATCGATCGGCATTTTGGCAAGGAGATTTATCTTGCCGGCAATTCCATCCATCAAGATCGTAAGTTTATCGAAAGGGAAATGCCAGAGTTGAATAAGAGGCTACATTACCGCATGCTTGATGTCTCTGCCTGGAAAGTTTATTTCGAAAACGCTCTGGATAAGAAATTCGTAAAGTCTGAGAATCACCGCGCTTTGGATGATATTAATGGTTCAATTGAGGAGTTGAAATGGTACCTGACGTTTCTAAAATAAGCGGCATATCTGAGTTTACGGTTAAGCCCGAAAAAACTCGGCAGATTTATCTAAAGTCGGACAAGGCCTTTCTCATTGTCAACAAAAACACCATCGAAGTCCGCTGTGACACCTTGCTTAGTGAAAATTTAAAATCCAAATACGAGACGGTCATGGACTCCCGCTACTTCGGTAGGGGTGGTATCGAAATCGTGCTCGCCAACCAATTAAGTCCCGAAGAGCTTCAGGACTTAATCAGGCTAAGTTATAATCTAACTATTTAGAAGATTTCTCGGCTTCTTTTGCCTCTTTTTTGTCGCGCTTTCTGTTTAGGCGGTTCATGGCCTTAATAATCATGAAGATTACCCAGGCGATAATCAAGAATTGAATCACGTTCTGGATGAAGTTACCATAGGCAATCACCGCCTCGTCACCATTTCCAAAGAAATTAGGGATGCGGATGGCAAGCCCCGTGAAATCAACTCCGCCTGCCAGCAGGCCAACCACCGGCATTACGATGTCATTCACCAGGGAATTAACGATGGCGGTAAACGCACCACCTACCGCCACGCCTACGGCGAGATCAATCACCGAACCGCGGTTGATAAATTCAATAAATTCTTTTTTAAAGCCACCACTTTTCTCGCGCGCCTTGCGCAGGCGCTCTTTCGCACGCTCAGATTTTGAACTTTTATTCTCCACCTCTTCATTTTTAGCCATACAGCTTCCTTTCATTGTTAATTATGTCTCTGAAAAACCATTGATCTTATCGTATAAATTTTTCAGACTATTGTAAGATGTGCTTAAAGTATTAAGCAGGGTCTCATCCTTCGCATTATCATATACCTGCTCCTCTTCGCTCATCAGGAGAGATATCTCGTAGGTGAGTTTCCTTGCATATATTATGTCTAGCGTTCCGTTAATCTTGGCATTGAATAGTTCAGATAATAAATCATCTCGAGCAAGCTCTAGTTCGTTCATCTTACTTTCGCCGAGAACCTTTTCTGGATTGCTATTATTATAAGTTTCTTCAAAGAATGCTTCGAGATCTCGGTTAGTAGCCGAAAGTACATTGTTTAAAGAAGCGCTATCGGAGCGCAAATCCGATGATTTCACAAGGTCCTGGTATTCGTTAATCACCTGCATGTCATAGGCAATGTGCGCGCTTAGTGCGTAAATCTTCTCCTTCTTAGCCCCTTTGCCACTACCTAGTACTGCGCCAACAATTGCCATTAGAATTAATGCCACGACAAATACCACCCCTAAGATAAAGAATTTCGAGGAGAAAAATCCGCCACCTAGCCTCTTTTTCTTAATTCCCACCGGCCGACTAGTAGCCGATATTTGGTTCAAATACTCCTGATTATCCATATGATATAATTATAGCATATGAACGACCTGAAGGAGGAGATAAAATCACGCCTCAGTGTGGAAGATGTGGTGGGTCAATACATTGAGCTAAAAAGGGCCGGCCGCAATCTCAAAGGCCGTTCGCCGTGGGGTGTTGATAAAACTCCGAGCTTCATGGTCTCTCCTGAGAAGGGTATCTGGCACGATTTTTCTGCCAACAAAGGTGGCGATATTTTCACCTTCGTCATGGAGGTTGAGGGCATTAGTTTTAAAGAAGCTCTAGAAAAACTTGCCGCCAGAGCCGGTGTAGATATATCTAAATACCATGGTGGCGATCCGGCGGTCGCCCGGAAGAAATCTCGCGCTCACGATGCCCTGAATCTGGCCGCGAAGTATTATCAAGCCTGCTTAGTTCGCAATCGTGATGTCTGTGAATATGTTTTTTATAAGCGCAACCTTAATCGTAAAACCGTAGCTGAGTTCAAAATCGGCTATTCTCCAGCAAGTGGTAAAGCCTTGATCGAAGTCCTGCAGAGAAGAGGTTTCAAGCTAGACGAACTAGAGGCCGCCGGCCTACTTAATCAGTATAAAAAAGACCTATTTCGCGATCGCATGATGGTCCCATTTATTGACACTTCTGGCAATATTATCGGTTTTACCGCCCGTATTTTAAAGAAAGGCGAGCCGAAATATCTTAATACGCCCGAAACTCTACTTTTTAACAAATCAAGATTTGTTTTCGGACTTTATCAAGCCAAGGAAACTATTCGCCGAGAAGGCTATGTCGTGATAGTGGAAGGGAACATGGACGTGATTTCGTCACACCAAGCCGGCGTAAAAAGCGCAGTCGCCACTTCCGGTACCGCTATGACCGAGCAGCATTTGAAGATTCTCTCTAACCTCACGAGTGACATTCGGCTGGCCTACGATGGTGATGCAGCCGGTATTAATGCCACTGAGCGCGCCATCATGCTGGCCGGTGATCTCGGTATCGACCTCACCGTGATTTCGGATTACCATGGCGCCAAGGACCCAGACGAACTCATTCAGAAAGACCCTAAGCTCTGGCAAGATGCCGTCAGCCACAGTGTCCCGGCGGTGGATTGGTTGCTTCAGAAATACGAAGAGAATCTCGACCTCTCTTCCGCTCCCGGCAAGCGCAAATATTCAGACATTGCCCTTAAGCTCCTAGAGTATGTCAAAGACGAAGTTGAGCGAGCCAGCTATGAGACTAAAGTCGCTAAGATACTGGGCATTGATGTCGCGACCCTACGTGAGAAGGGTGAACGCCTGAATAAAAAATTAGAACAGGCCCCAAAACGCTTCTTAAAGAAGCCAAAAACCAAAGTCAAAGGCGATCGGCTCGAAAAACTGGAGAACTCACTGCTAGCCCTTAAAATCTACGGCGGCATAGTTAAGACCAAAATCCCACTTGAGGTCCCCGAAGACGATGCCAGGCTGGCCGAGCTTGAACTAGTTTTTAATTCCGAACACGAATTAGCCGACTCTGATAATTATGAAAAAGAAGCTAAAGAATTACTATCTCTTTATAAACAGGAAATTGCCAAACAAAAAATTTCCGAATTAAACGATAAACTCTCTGAACTCGAAGAGGATTCAGAAGAGTTTTTGAGTGTGCTTCACGAAATAAACGAGTTGCAAAAATCCCAAAAATAGCATATAATTCACGTAATGAACTCTAAAAATGACGATATTTTGAATGCAAAAGATTTAGCACTTGATTTTGATGAGCCAGAATCTGGCGATCTTGAAAACGAAGAAGAGTTAACTGACGAAGATTTAGCCATTACGGCTGAGAATGTGGATGCCTTTGCCGATGATTCCGTTAGGTTATACCTACGCGAGATTGGTAAAATCCCACTCTTAACTCCCGAGGAAGAAGCCGATCTAGCGCAAAGAATCGTAAAAGGCGACAAGAAGGCCAAGGACAAAATGGTCGAAGCGAACATGCGCCTCGTCGTGTCCATCGCTAAGAGATATGGTGGCCGTGGTCTAGATTTTCTTGATTTAATCCAGGAAGGAAACACCGGACTTCTACGTGCTGTCGAGAAATTCGACCCTGATAAAGGCTTCAAGTTTTCAACTTATGCCACCTGGTGGGTACGCCAAGCTATCACCAGGGCCATCGCCGATCAGGCCCGTACCATTCGTATTCCAGTCCACATGGTAGAGACCATTAATAAAGTCCTCCGCACCACCCGCAAGCTCACTACCGAGCTTAACCGTGAGCCGACCAATGAGGAGATCGCTAAGGCCCTCGATATGGAGCCAGAGAAAGTCGATTACGTCATGCGTATTAAGCAGGACATCGCTTCGCTCGATGCTTCAGTCGGGCGCGATGGTGATGATGAAGATTCGGTGCTAGGTGATTTTGTCGAGGACGAAGAGCGCGACTCTCCCGAGGAGGCCGCCTCCAATCAAATATTGAAGGAACAATTGTCGGAAATCATTGCCACCCTGACCGATCGTGAACAGAAGATTATCCGTCTGCGGTTTGGCATTGGCGGTGGCAGGCCACACACTTTGGAAGAGGTTGGCAATGAATTTGACGTTACTCGCGAGCGTATCCGCCAGATTGAGGCTAAAGCCCTCTCCAAGCTTCGCAAAAACAAAGACACTAAGAAACTACACGAATATTTAAGATAGGAGGCACATGAAAAAACTCATATTAAGCATAATTACAATCTTTACGGCTTTTATTGTCGCTGTAGCTCCTGTCTATGCTAGTGAAAAATGCGCTCTTACCTCCATCCTTGGTAACTCTATTTGTAACGCGGATGGGACGAAATTACGTGATAGGACTGATGGCTCTAAGTTGAATGAGGGCGAATATAACTGTTCTTGCGACACAGACGGTGACTCCATTTTTGACATATTGAGACTAGTGGTCAACATTATGACTATTGGCATTGGTATTCTGGGTATTATTGGTATCACCGTCGTCGGTGTTCAATATCTCACGGCTGGTGGGAACGAAGAGCAGACCCGCAAGGCCAAGCGCCGCATGTTTGAAATCATCCTAGGCCTGGTCATTTATGCCGCCTTCTTTGCAATCCTTAATTGGCTATTACCAGGTTTTTCCGAAGCGACAGATAAGATAAGCAATTTGAATACCATTATTGGCATTATTCATTAAATATCACCATGAAACGTCTTCTTATTGTCTACAATCCGCGCTCGTCACGCGCCAGCGATGTCCGGAGCGAAGTGCTGGATCGGCTAGGGCAGTTCAAAGGCTGCATGATAGGAAGATACGAAGTCGCTCCGACTAATCTTGACGACAACATCACGAAGCTCTCGCAGTTCATTAAAGATGACGACCTGGTTATTTCTGCTGGCGGCGATGCTACGGGTATCATCGCCTCAAATGCGCTTTTAAAATCCGGCAAAAATGCCACCCTTGCCGCCCTGCCGTATGGTAACTTTAACGACCTCTCCAGGACTCTAGGAACTAAATCCTTAGAAAGCGTTATGGATAAAGCATTAACATCGGCGGCAGGACCCACCGAAAGAAACGACCAGCCACAGCGTAACTTCTATCCTTTGGAGATTTTTGTCAACAGCAAGTTCTTCCGCTACGCTACTTGTTACGTCACCATCGGCATGACCGCCGAGGCCGTCAGCCTTTACAATTCGCCTGAGATGCGTGCCAAGTTGAAAACCAAATTCGGCCGCAAAGTCAGCTCTTACACCAACCTAGCTAGCTGGTATTTCAAAAACCGCCGCCTCAAGCAGTTCATTCCCGAGTTCACCATTAACGGCAAGCTCCAATCCATTAAGACTACGGATTACGCAGCAGTCAACGGTCGCTCCATGGCTCGCGTGATGAAGGGCGGGGAAGATTTCCACGACCCAGTGTTCTTCCGCAGTGAGACGGATCGCTTGGCTAACTTTTGGCGCCTGACCAAATTAATGTCGAGAAGCATCCTCTCTCGCATTCCCGGCAGTTCAACCCAGTGTGACGTATTAGAATTCACCTGTCCAGCCACCGTCACGCTCCAGTCTGAAGGCGAGTCGCAAACTTTTAAAAATGTCAAAACAATTGAAATCAGAAAGAGCAAAAAATGTCTGAAAGTAATCGAGAACTAGAACAAATCATTAAATACATGAAGGCTCACTGGCCCAGCCAAGTGAAGCCAGAGTGGCAAGTAGGGCTAGCTGAATACTCCGCCATTCTAGAACAGGCCGTCAAGGACTTCACCCTCTCCGCCACCAAGAATCACCGCTTGATTCGCATCGCTGGTATTTCCGGTTCTGGTAAAACCACTCAAATCCTCCCCGCCGTGGAGGCATATTGCAAGAAGAATAACTACGAGCCAATCCTGATGGCGGCACGCAGGTTTATCGAATATCATCCACATTTTCAAGAAATCAAAGAATACTATGGCGACGAAAACTTGCGCAAGAATACGGACGAGTTTGCGACTATTATGTTGTTTCTGACCCTATCGGAATTAATTAAAGGCGGATACGATATTTTGCTGGATGTTACTCTGCTTGATCCTGAGATGGAGAGTATTCTCTTGAAGCTCTTAAAGGCAGGGAATTACGAGATGTTGATTCTTATGATTGCGGTTTCTCCCACCGTTACCGAGCAATATCTCTCCGGTCGTGCTTGGCGCCATACTAAGGAGACCGAGCAGGAGTTCATCCGCGCCACGGATAAAGCTCTCGAATTCTATGCTAATAACGCTCCCGATACTCACATCATTCTCTGGAGTGTTTATGATAAGTCACCCATCTACGATGGCCCTATTGTAAATTGTCGAACCACCTTTGACAAATATTCCACCTGCGCCGACTTACCAAAAAAAGACGACGATGCCCGCCGCGAAGCCAAGATAGAATACTTGACGAACCTCACTACAACTGATTCAGATTAATCTCCGGGAAATGCGCCCGGATGTGTTCCGCATAACCGTTGTCGATATGCCGCCACGCCTCTTTCATGCGCGAAATTTCTTTGGTGTCATTTTCGCCGAATTGCTCTAGGAACTTTCTCTCAAACTCCTCCGGTGCTGGTCGTGATACCATTCGCGCCACGTCCATATTCGGATTCCCAGTCCCGGCAAAAGCAAAATCAATCACGCCAATCATCTTGTCGTTCTCGTCTAACAGTATATTCCCAAGGTTCAAATCCCCATGCACCAGGGAATTACCTTCCGTTTCACGGATATACTCATGATCTGCATCGATATGCTTATCATAATGCTCGTAATCTAGCTCGTGCAAAAACTCAGACAAAGGAAACTTCACCTCCTTCGGCGCCCCACGTAAGTCAATTCCAGATAATTCCTTAATAAACTTCGCTGCATCGTATGCCACGCTCGTAATCGCCGTGTGCGATAAGTGATAAATCCTATCCCCTAGCGTATACCCTTCAATCTTCTCGTGGACCGAGAACGGCCTTCCTTTCGCATCGTAATGTAACTTCATTTGTGGGGTATAGTAGGAGGTTTTCCCATCCACGAAATTACAAACCGCCGCATCCTTTACTATCATTCGCGACCAGAAGGGGTTTCTCGGGAACCGGAAAAAATACGAACCCTTGTCGGTCGTTACTTCTATAACAATATTGGTCCATCCTGTCAAAATATGCTTGGTCTTTAAGACTTTTTTGTCGCTCAGTGTCTCTGCGATAATTGTATCCAGCGGGTCAGATATAGTAAAAAAATCACTCATGTCCGAATTATATCACACTTAGTCCATTGCTCGTTAACCCTACACGTTTAGAGCCCAAGATTTAAAATAGAATTCAGTTATTGCAGGGTTGATTTCATAATGATTATGTTATAATAAAATCATGAAGGAATCTAGATTTGCGAATTTCTTGTTACCTGGTGGTATGGTGGGCATGACGATGTTGATAGGCGGATTATTAACCGTACCTGGGGTAACAGCGAATGGTTCTGGTGCTTCCTCAGCTTCCGTGAAAGTCTCTCTCGCTTGCTCCATGACCGGGAATACCACGACTCCACATACTGCAGAGATACCAAATGGTGTAGACTCGAGGGGGAATGATTATTATCCTGATGGTATAGGGACTACTACACTAAAAGTATTTTGTAATGATAATGAAGGTTTCGCTATCTATGCTGCAGGATATACAGGAGATGAAATAGGTGGAGAGAATAGTAATAAACTAGTTGGAACCAATGCTAGTGGAAATAGTACCATAGAATCTGGCATAGCTACATCGGCTGGTAATCCTGACATATCTAACTGGGCGATGAAACTAGCTATCACACAGGATTCTGGTGATACGTCTGGTACTAATGCCTTCGTGATAGACTCTGCTCCTAATGTATCACTACCTAGTGAAGCAGAATCAGGAGCCACCAGTGCCTCCTTCTCAGACTACCATGTAGTACCAAATGAATACGTTAAAGTTGCTCATAAGAACTCAGTCACTGATATGACCACAACTACTGGTGGAGTAAAGCTTACTACTACCTATGCTGCTTACATTTCCAAGACTCAAGCTGCTGATACCTATACGGGACAAGTAATCTATACTCTGGTTCATCCAAGCAATCATGATGCACCTATTGCTAATCCTGCTATGTTGGATACCGGAAAAGTAGTTAACTCCAAATTGAAATCTCTTGCCGCTTCTGTTGTAAGTGGTGAAGAAACCACCATTACTCCAGAATTTAACCCAAGTAGTAGTTACGATTGGAATTACGCAAATGATAGATATATTAAATCCATCAGTATCCACTTAAACACCCCTGCTCCTGCAGGTTTTAGTCCTTCCGAAATGAACACTATCTCGTCTACAGCATCTAAGAAGCCGATTTATATCGTCTTTGATAATACTAACGATGCTGGTATTATGCATTTCTATACAGAAGGAGAAAAAATCTTCCTACCCTCTGATTCGTCTTTTATGTTTTATATGATTAATAATCTTTCTGAGATTTCTGGTATCAACGATTGGGATACTACTAACGCAACAAATATGAACAGCATGTTCTATTTTGCCGGCTACTCCGCCACCATCTGGTCTATCGGCAACCTCTCCTCTTGGAGTACTTCCAACGTGACAGGTATGGACCACATGTTCTATTATGCCGGCTACTCCGCCACCACCTTTACTTTGGACCTCTCCTCCTGGAATACTTCCAACGTGACAGATATGATCAACATGTTCGAATCTGCCGGCTACTCCGCCACCACCTTTACTTTGGACCTCTCTTCCTGGAATACTTCTAACGTGACAAACATGAACTCCATGTTTTATCGCGCTGGCTACTCCGCCACCACCTTTACTTTGGACCTCTCCTCCTGGAATACTTCCAACGTAACAAACATGAGCTTCATGTTCTCTAGCGCCGGCAACTCCGCCACCACCTGGTCTGTAACCATTCCTCAAACAAACGGGAATAGTATTAACAATACTACTAGCCGTCTTTATGGACAAACTACATCTACATACGTAATTCCCCCATCCGGCAAATCATTCACTATCGCCCAGCCATAAAGCTTTTAAATTAATGAAAGGTCATATAATGAATACAAATAAACTAAATCTAATCCCACTAAGCCTAGCAAGTCTCACTATCCTTGCTGGTACCATTCTAGCTTCTTCTATTGTCTCGGCCGATGATAATTCTACTGTAGATCAAATTAACATTACTGTCCCTATGTCCTGTACTATGTCCGGTACTGGAATGGACACTCATAATGCTAATATTAATAATGGTACCTATACACCAGACATTGGTACTACTACTATGCATGTATTCTGTAATGATAATGCAGGATTTGCTATCTATGCAGCAGGATATACAGGAGATGAAATAGGTGGGACTAATAGTAATAAGCTAGTCGGAACATCTTCCAGTGGTAATGCCGCTATAGAATCAGGATTAGCCACATCAGCAGGAAATCCTGATGTATCTAACTGGGCGATGAAACTAGCCATCACACAAGATTCTGGTGATACATCAGAAACCAATGCATTCGTCATTGATTCTGCTCCGAATGTAGACCTTCCAAGCCAAGCAGAACAATCTGCTACACCTGCATCATTCTCTGAGTACCATGTAGTCCCAAACGAATACACTAAAGTCGCTCATAAGAACTCAGCTACTGACATGACTAATACTACTGGTGGAGTTAAACTTACCACTACATATGCTGCCTACATTTCTAAGACTCAAGCTGCGGATACCTATACAGGACAAGTAATCTATACGTTGGTCCATCCAGCTTCTCATGCTGCTCCGGGCACTGGTATACAGGTTACTTATAACAGTGGAGAACTTCAATTCGCTGGTGGGGCTACTACTAACCGAGTTATTTATACGGAGGATTGTACTAATGCGATCTATATAGCTGCTACACCACTAATTGCTAAGACCTCTAATGTTGATAATGACGGTAATCAAAGTGGCTCTTATCCAACAGGAACTACACTAACCCCAATCACTGCTACTGGTGCTGATAAAATGAAGGTCGTAATCCGTTATGGACTATCTGGTGATACTATGCTTGCAGTAATAGAAGGAAACTATGATGGCCAAAGTGCTCCAGGCAACTACGAAATGCTGCAAGGTCCAGCCACTGGTACTGCTACATATACCTTTAATGGCGATACGGTTACTTTTGGCATGATGGCAAATAGTGCACCTACAGCTACAGATGGGCAAGATTATGGCTACTTTGCCGAGGTCTATCCTATCTACAATACCGAACCAGCCGGCATAGATATCACTGCTATTTGTAACTATACTGCTGGAGATGGTACTTACATAGAGCCAAACCATTTCAAAGGTACTTGGACTATGGGGACTAATACTTTCACTGACGAAGCAGATGTTGAAGCCTACATTGGTGAACATGCTGAGGAAGTAGCTAGTACTGGCCTTACTGTTACAGCCGGCAATCCATATGCTATAGTCTACGATGGGAACGCCAATACTGCTGGTACTATGAATGGTTTCGTCACTATTCCAGACCCAGCTAATCCCAATGATGCTAGTGGCGTAAATAATACGGTAGATCTGATGGCTCCTAACTACAAGAAGACAGGTTATGGCTTTGCTGGTTGGAGTGAGAATCCGAATGCCACAGTAAATGGTAGCGATACTATCTATGGACCTAACCAAAACATCAATGCTGGAACTCTAACTTACGATGAGGACAATAACAAATCTGCTGTACTATATGCTGTATGGGTACAGTCTAATGGCAATATGCAGAACTTCTCCTGTAGCACTCTAAACGCTAACCAAGTCACTGCTCTTACCGATACACGTGATAATAATGTCTACACAGTAGGAAAACTAGCTGATGGCAACTGTTGGATGATGGAGAACTTAAGACTAGATAATACAGCAACATTAAGCAGCTCAAACACTAATAATCCCGCATCAGGATTCACTAGTATTGCAGCTTCCACTGATGAATGGTGTACTGACGACAATGAAACCTGCATCAATCAGAACAAATTAAACACCAACAATACAAACCTAGGTGGTATCAATGCTTCTAATACTCCACTCATCAATGGTCCAGGTCTGTACAATGGTAGTAATGTGAATGGTGGTATCAAAGGTTCTATTGGCAACAATTACAGCTGGTACTCATATGGCAACTATTATAACTGGTACACTGCTACAGCTGGAACTGGGACTTATGCCCACAACCAGAATAGTGGTAATGCTACTGGTAGTATATGCCCAAATGGCTGGTTTATGCCAACTGGTGGTAATGATGGTCAATATATAGCACTAGACATTGATTTAGGTGGTACTGGGAGTTACCAATCCACCGTCGAGGCTTCTAATAGATGGCGAAGCTACCCAAATAATTTCCTCTACTCCGGCGGATGGGAGAACTCTGTAGCAGAAAGTCGTGGTTATTCAGGTGTTTATTGGTCAAGCAGGGCAGTCATTAATATATTTACTGACAGATTGAACATACAGAATGATTACATCGAACCTGCTTCTGATTCAGGTGCCTGGTATAAAAATTATGGTTTTTCCGTGCGCTGCCTAGCCCCAGGCTCATAGTCTAGCTAGCCGCCTAATTCCATCCATCATCCCCGGTAAGAACAGACTAGAAAAGTACCATTTCCTCCCGCAGGCGCCTGTCAGTCCCCGGAGAAGGGAATGGCACTTTTGCGGTTTAATAAACACATCAAGAACAGAGCAAAACCGTATTCGTTGTGTTCTTTCACCATCTAGCTAAGGTACCTTTTAATGAGTAAATCAACCACAGACTAGGTTCCAATACATGCTATTGGAGAAAAAATAAAAATCCGGGTTAAATAGACAAAATGTGTGTATGCTAACGCTTAAATAGAACCACAAGAAAAAGGACCACAGCTCCTAAAAACAAGTGGTCCTTTTTCGTGCTATTCTTGTAATTGAAACTAATACAACAAGGAGATAGCACATGAA
>JAFWNJ010000004.1 GCA_017510425.1 Candidatus Saccharimonadota bacterium | reverse complement strand
TTTAATAGATTTGGGTATATTATTGTAGTATTTCATAGCACTAATATACCCTTTTTGTTGGCTTTTTGTAATCATTATTTAGACTACTCCATTATCATTTGATATTAGTTGGAGAGTCTAATATGTGTTTGAACTTATGCAGGATTATACATTAAAATTGTAGATTTTTGATTTAGAATTATGGATTTTCGAGATCATTTGCAACAACGGGAGCAACTAGCAAGCGAACCCCGTAACGACGGGCGTGAGCGAAGCGGATCGAGAAAATCTATAATTCTAAATCGAGTCATTATTCTATTATTGCCGCGCGTACAAACTGACGTGAAAGATATGTCCCCCTCTGTTGCGACCATTCGCCTGAACAAGTAATTAAAGTAACGGATTCCTTGCCTGAAATTGGCGATTTAGCCGCCGTAGACATATATTGATCAGCATCAGATAGCAAGACTTCTTTATTCTCATATACTTTATAAGAATATTTCAGGCCATCGCCCCGCTCAATCACAATAATATCCCCCTCACTAAGTTCCGGCAAATCCTTAAAAACACCGTGCACGTGCGGCCCACCATTGTGCCCATCAATAATCATCGTTCCTCCCTGACCTGGTTTCCCAGACTCCTGATACCAACCCACATCGAAAATATTACGTGGCGTATCAAGCGCATTATTATCCGTCAATCCCATCGGCAAAACTCTCGCATTATAAATGCCTAGCGCCTCAATCGTCATGTATCTCGGCCTATCTGCCGCCACCACATATTCATAAACCTCTTCTTCAGTTGGTTTTTCCTCAATCAACTCTTCCTCAGGCTGAATTGCTCCAACATTACTTGTAGTCGCCCTTTCGCTACCTTCTTTTTCATTATAATAATAGTTTTCAAATGCTATCACCCTTATAATAAAAACCGCAAACAACACAGCCAGGACGGCTAGCCCGACCCATTTCGCTACTCTACGCCAGCTAAGATCAATCTTTAAGCTCATCACCAAAATCGTCGTAAGTTATCATTAGAGCTCTAGAATCCACCGACCTCAGATTCTCTAACGCCACCGTTACCACAATCAAAAGCCCAGTACCAGAAATTGATAAGCCAATCGGCGCACCAGTAATCACGATGAAAATGTAATCAGTAATAAATGGTAACATCGCAATTAGCCCCAGCGCCAAAGCACCAAATAGATCTAGGTGATTTACAACCTTGGACAAGTATTTAGAAGTAGTAATACCAGGTCTCACGCCCTCAATGAATCCACCTTGTTTCTGCAAATTATCTGCGATTTCCTTCGTATTGAAGATAATTGAAGTATAGAAATAAGTAAACATGAAGACTAGTAGGAAATACATCGCCGGATAAACAAACCATTGCCCAGTAATACCATCTGGATACATCGTCGCGAAATTATTAGCCGAAGGCGCCGAAAAAATTGAAACTAATCCTGCTCCGAATTCATTCCCCGCATCGAAAGTCATAATCACCTGACCCACCAGCGCGGGCAGCGACAGGAAAGCCGTAGCGAAAATCACCGGAATCACACCAGCTGCAATCAGCTTAATTGGCAAAATCGACTTAATTCCGCCATATGACGAATTACCGTGCACCCGCTTCGCATAATTCACGGTTATAATTCTCTGAGCTTCGTTCAACTTCACCAGGAAATATATCACCACTAACATAGCGATAGCAAATCCTAACACAATCCAGAATGTCGTCGGATTAACTGGTAATTCGAACCAACCAAATAAACTCAAGCTCCCTTGAGCTGTATCAAATAATGCCGCCCCAAGTGAAGCCATAGTGGTGGGTAGCTGAGAAATAATTGAAGCGAAAATTAAAGTAGAAATACCATTTCCAATCCCTTGCTCAGTAATCAGTTCGCCCATCCACATCAATATCACCGAACCAGCCGTCATTGCCGTCACCGACAAAGCCCAATCACCGAAAGTCGGAGTAAACTCACTCGCAATATTTGCCGACAAAGTCGACTGATACAATATAAATATATAAGCAATAGATTGCACAATAGCTAGCGGCACAGTCAGCATTCTCGTCCACTGATTAATCTTGCGACGACCCGTTTCGCCATCATTAGATAATTCTTCGAGTGAAGGGATGGCCTTAGTCAGAAGCTGAATCACAATCGAGCCAGTAATATAAGGCGAAAGCCCGACCAGAATAATGCTAAATGAAGCCAGACCACCACCTGAGATTAAGTTAAGAAAGCTCGAAAAATCAGATTTCTCCATCAAATTTGAAACTGCTTCCTTAAATGTCGATGCATCGCCCATCGGTACCGGAATCTGTGCCAAAAGTCGATAAGCAACAATTATCCCAAGTATAATCATTACTCGTTTCAGCATGTCTTTATTTTTTAGCGATTTGAAAATAGTCTTGAAATGCATAATAACCTCTGAATTTGTACTATATAAAATATAGCACATAAACTAGTAAAATACAACCAAAAAACCTTACGCGAACAGTCTGGAAGAACAAGAAAATATCCGAAATGGCATATTGAGGAATCTGTCGGAGGTTACGACCGAGACAGAAGGAGCGCCGCCCCCGTAACGACGGGCGGCGGCGACTCCGTGTCCGAAAGATGCCATTCGGATATTTTTATAGATTCTCTAGATCTTCCTCAGTCGGTATTTTCGAATCTGGTACTTCAAAATCCGACAAAGGCGCTACACCAGTACCTACCGGAATCTTACGACCGATAATTACATTCTCCTTGAGACCACGTAGATGATCCACCCGTCCATTAATCGCCGCATTAATCAGGACCCTAGTCGTATCCTGGAATGATGCCGCCGACAAGAACGAATCCGAGAAAATTGAAACCTTCGTAATACCAAGCAGCAAGTTATTATAGGTCATTGGCGCTTTACCCGCAGCCTCTAGTTCCTTATTGGTGAGGCTTGCCGCCGTCTTAGAGATGATATCACCAGAAACAAACTCAGAATCGCCCGGATCAACCACTTGTACCCTAGAGAACATTTGGCGAACCAGAATCTCCAAGTGCTTCGGTGAAATCTCATGACCCTGCGCCGCATACACATTAAGAACATCGTTCATAATGTAGCGCTCAGTCGCTTCAATTCCCTTATACTTCAACAGATCTTGTAGGTTCAAAGAACCAGTCGTTAGTCTATCACCAGCCTTCACTAGGTCATTAGACTTTACTACGAGCTCAGCATCGCCTGGAATCTCCATTTTAACTGGAGCACCCGCCGCAGATACAAGGATGATTGCATCTTTTACTAGCTCTACTACACCATCATTTGGCGCCTTAATGGCAGGGTTAGAGCCACTCTTTCTCACCAAGATAGCACCAGCTTTTACACTCTCGCCATCTTTTACTGAAGGCTTTCTACCATTTAACTCTATTCTCTCAATCGCGCCAGATTGCGGTGAAATTTGTACGACATAGTGATTATTATCTTCATAAACTTCTACGATACCCTCAATTGGCGATACGTAAGCTTGACCTTTTGGTGTACGAGCTTCAAGCAGCTCCTCTACACGTGGAAGACCTCTTGCGATTGCACCAGAACCTGCCACACCAGAACCGTGTTTAGTATCAAGCGTTAGCTGCGTACCCGGCTCACCAAGCGACTGTGCAGCAATCACGCCAACCGGCTCATTCGCCGCTACTAGTTCCCTGGTTGCCATATCCACACCATAAGCCTTGCGTGGAATACCATTGACAGCCTTGGTCGAAAGCACAGACTGAATCTTGACACCATCAATCTTTTCGTCGGCCTCAATTTGCTTGGCCATCTCCTTAGTAATCAGTTCGTCTGCTTCCAGATATCCAGGCACCACATCTGCCGTATAACGACCAGCAATTCGTGCGCTGAATTCAATCCCAGAAGCTTCAGTTTCATTGCGGTAAACCATGAATCCAGGATCCTCAGCCTCTTCGTCTGTGGTAAAGACATCTTGAGAAACATCCACAAGACGACGTGTCAAATACCCAGAGTCTGCCGTACGAAGCGCCGTAGATACCTGGCCCTGACGTGCACCTCGAGTCGCAATGAATGATTCTAGGGTGTTTAGACCCTTCTTGTATGACGACTTCACTGGAAGCTCGATTTCATTGTTGTTAATATCCACCATGATACCAATCTCTGCCGAAGCGAGCTTAATGTTCGAAATATTACCACGAGCACCAGAGTTCACCATCACTGCAATATCAGTATCCATTTCGTTTAGCTTACCAGCTAAGAAATCGGATATCTTCTTATCAATGTCACGCCAGTTAGCAATCGTTAACTTATAGCGCTCTTCGTCAGTCGTCAGACCATCATTGTAATCTTGCTGAATCAGAGCCGTCTTCGCATCGCCCTCCGCGATAAAGTCATCGATTTCACTATAAGTAGGATAATCATCCTTAGCAGTGGAAATCGAAGCCACGGTTTCATATTCAAAAGCTAGGTCCTTCAAATCATCAGCCGTCTTCACCATCGTCTCCGAACCATAAAGGTCGAAAATGTCCGCCATCACCTTAGAAAGGTGCTTCTTATTCTGCACCGAATTATCATACGGGTAATCAGCCGGCAAGATTTCGTTAAAGATTACTCTACCAAGCGTAGTGTTCCGGATTTCTTTCTTTGCAAAGACTCGAATTGGTGTTTGCAAACTAATCACGCCCTGATCATAGGCCATTTCAGCCTCATAGACTGACGAGAATGCCTTTGGCTTATCGGTATCGGTACCAGGCTTATCATAAGTTAGATAATAAGCACCGAGCACCACATCCTGATAAATAGCGAGCACCGGAGAACCATCCGCCGGCTTCAAAAGGTTCTTCGAAGCTGACATTAATTCTCGAGCCTCATCCTGAGCAGCATCTGATAGTGGTAGATGTACTGCCATCTGGTCACCATCATAGTCGGCGTTAAAGCCAGATGCCACCAAAGGATGAAGCTTAATCGCCTTACCATCAATCAATCTCGGCTGGAAAGCCTGCACCGATAAGCGGTGAAGCGACGGAGCACGGTTCAAGAGCACATACTTACCCTTAATCACCTCATCCAGAGCATCCCAGACTACAGCTTCCTTAGCCTCAAGCAGTCTCGAAGCTGCTCGGATATTGTTGGCATATTCATTACCAATCAGCCAGGAAATTACAAACGGTTTAAAGAGTTCTAGCGCCATTTGCTTCGGTAAACCACATTCGTGTAATTTAAGTTCCGGCCCCACCACAATCACCGAACGTCCAGAGTAATCCACACGCTTACCCAGCAAATTCTGGCGGAAGCGACCCTGCTTACCCTTCAATAGATCCGACAGAGATTTCAACTTGCGACGACCATTGGTCGAATTAGCACCCTTAGAACCATGAGAAGCCGAATTGTCGATCAAAGAATCGACTGCCTCTTGCAGCATTCTCATCTCATTGCGGCAAATCACCTCTGGTGCATGCAAATCAAGCAGCTTCTTCAAACGGTTATTGCGGTTAATAACTCTACGATACAAATCGTTTAAGTCGGATGTCGCAAATCTACCACCAGGCAAAGCAATCATTGGGCGAAGATCAGGTGGAATCACCGGCACAACCGTCAGAATTAAGTCTTCCGGCTTAATACCAGCAGACTGCATTCCCTCTAGTGTCTTTAGGCGCTTCTGAATCTTCTTTTCCTTCTGGCCTTTGGCTTCCTCTTCTTCCTTATGCAAATCTTCAATCAGCTTATCAAGATCAATTTCGTCGAGTAATTTCTTAATCGCTGTAGCACCCATCTCTACCGTAATTAAATCTTCGTACTCTTCCGGTAAATTACGATATTGTACTTCTGTAATTACACCGCCCTTCTTGAAGGACTCCAAGGTCGACTTACGATAGGCATAATCTGCTTGCAAATCGTTTAGCTCCTTAGTTTGTTCTTCGGCTAAAGCTTTTACATCTGCACCTTTTTCCTTAGCTGCCTTTTCGTAACGAATCTTAATGGCATCTCTTGCCGTATTCGTTTGCTCATCCAATCTATCGAGTAGTTGCTCAACCTTCTTCGTATCCGCATCAACAATTAGATAAGTTGCAAAATACACCACTTTCTCGATGTTTTTTACCGTAATGTCGAGTAAAAGCGACAAAGCCGAGGGAATACCTCGCATGAACCAAATGTGTGCCACTGGCGCCGCAAGTGCAATGTGCCCCATCCGTTCACGACGGGTAATCGACTTAGTAACAAGATTGCCTTCCTTATCCACTGCAGCTTCGCGTGACCTCACCCCTTTCAGCTTCGCATCATGCGGATTGATGTCCTTAGTCGGACCGAAAATCCTTTCACAGAACAAACCATCACGCTCAGGCTTTTGGGTTCTGTAGTTGATTGTCTCTGGCTTGGTTACTTCACCATAACTCCAATTCAGAATATCGTCGCGACTTGCAACCGACAAACGAATTGAGTCAAAGTCCGAAGCGCTGATAAAATTATCCATCCACGCCATATTAGAACTCCTCTCCGAGATCGACGGTACCGTCATTTTCGTCAATCTCCGTTATTTCGATACCCTCTTCCGCCATCATCGCTTCAGCTTCGGTCTCATCGAGATCCAGAATCTGTGGCTCGGTATCTTTTTTATGTTGATCATATATAGATTGATCATCTTTAGACTTCTCAATTTCCTTCGAGGTCTTTTCTATTACATCTCCAGCATCGGCAACTTCGCCATGGTCTAGTAGGTCGACCTTAAGACCAAGACCTTGAAGCTCCTTAACGAGAACGTTGAAACCTTCAGGTAGCTTCGGCCCTTCGATCGGCTCGTGCTTAATAATCGCCTCATAAGCCTTAGCACGCCCGTAGACATCATCTGACTTAATCGTGAGCATTTCCTGCAAAGTAGTAGCTGCACCATAAGCTTCTAGTGCCCAAACTTCCATCTCCCCGAAACGCTGACCACCATTTTGTGCTTTACCACCAAGCGGCTGCTGTGTCACCATCGTGTAAGGACCAGTCGAACGAGCATGAATCTTATCCTCCACCATGTGATGAAGCTTCAGCATATGCATTACACCCACCGAAGTCCTCTCGTTAAACGGTTCACCAGTCAAGCCATCGTAAAGCTGCACTCTACCATCACGCGCAAAGCCAGCTTTTTCGAGCTCATCCGAAATCACTTCATCAGGCACACCGTTAAACGATGGGGTAGCAACCTTGTATCCAAGTGCTCTAGCCGCCATACCAAGGTGGGTTTCAAACAACTGTCCCAGATTCATACGCGAAGGCACACCCATTGGCGACAGAACAATATCAATCGGTGTACCGTCAGCCATAAATGGCATATCTTCGACTGGCAACACTCTTGAAACCACACCCTTATTACCGTGTCGCCCTGCCAGCTTATCACCTACGCCAATTTTACGCATTTCAGCCACGAAAATCTTAATTTGCATTATCACGCCAGCTTTAAGATCGTGCCCCTGCTCTCTCGTGTAAACACGTACGTCAACTACTTTACCAGTAGATGAGCCGTTCATTCTCACTGAAGTATCGCGAACATCTTTAGCTTTCTCGCCAAAGATAGCGCGGAGCAGTCGCTCTTCTGAGCTTAGCTCCTGCTCGCCTTTCGGTGTAATCTTACCTACTAAGATGTCACCGTTCTTAACCTCTGAACCAATAGTCACGATACCATCCTCACCCAAATGTCTTAATGAATGTTCAGACACATTTGGAATATCACGCGTAACTTGCTCTGGACCAAGCTTAGTCTCACGCACCTCAACATCAAAATCTTTAATGTTAATCGAAGTCAAGGTGTCGTCTTCTACTAAGCGATTCGAAATCACAATCGCATCGTCCATGTTATAACCACGCCATGGCATAAATGCAACTAACAAATCTCGCCCCAAGGCTAGCTCGCCATCATTAATCGAAGCCCCCTCAATCAAAGCATCGTCTTTCTTAACCTTCTGGCCACGTGCTACCACGCATCGCTGGTTATAACAACGGTCATCATTAGTCTTCTCGAAATGCTGCAATTTATACTCAACATCACCACCCTTGTCATAGGTCACGATTACGCTCTGGCTATCCGCCTTCTTAACTACGCCATCGCCAGTAGCCATCACAAGCTGTGAAGTGTTCTTAGCGACTTCACGCTCAATACCAGTCCCGACAATCGGATTATCTTGGCGCAGTAGCGGCACAGCCTGTTTCTGCATGGCGCAGGCCATAAGTGAACGGTCAACCCGGTTCTTTTCCACAAATGGAATCAGCGATGCGGACACACCAAGAATCTCCTTATGTGCAGCATCAATATGAGTCACCCTCTTTGCCTCGACTTGTGCAGGCGTACCGTGTACTCTTGCCGATACCCAATCCTCTACAAATCTTCCATCTTTATCAAGCTTCACCGAAGCATCAGCGATAATTTTATCATTCTCCGTATCAGCATCCATGTAAACTACTTCTTTGGTAGCCTTGCCATCTTTCACTACAAGATATGGAGCTTCAATAAAACCGTATTCATTAATCTTGGCATACGTCGCAAAGTTGAGCACTAGGCCTACGTTACCACCTTCCGGAGTCTCAACCGTACAAATACGGCCATAATGAGTCGGATGAGCATCACGTACATCAAATCCTGCTCTCTCACGAGTCAAACCACCAGGACCCATCGAGCTTAAACGGCGCTTATGTGCAAGCTCAGAGAACGGGTTTACCTCATCCATTAATTGGGAAAGCTGTGAAGTCGCAAAGAATTCCTTCACCGCTGCAACTACTGGCCTTGAGTTAAGTAGCTGCGAAGGCGTTACGTCTTCTGGATTAGCCATTGACATACGGTCAAATATATTACGTTGCAAACGCAGCATACCTAACCTAAACTGCCTCTGGACCAATTCACCCACCAGTTTCACTCGACGATTAGACAGCGAATCGATGTCGTCTGGAGCTTCCTGAGTGTTATTAAGACGAATAATCTCGGCCACGATAGCCTTCACGTCATCCATTTGCAGAGTTCTAAACTCTGGCTCATTTGGTGTATCAAAACCTAATCTACGATTAATTTTGAATCTACCTACTCTGGAGTAGTCATAACGCTTTTTGTCAAAGAAGGTTCTCTCAATCATTGACCTAGCGTTTTCAACGGTAGCCAAGTCGCCTGGACGAAGCTTACGATACACCTCAAGCAAAGCTTCACCTTGATTAGACGTAGTATCCTTCTCAAAGGTCGCTTCGATATATTTACGCTCACCAGTGTCAACATCTTTAAAGGCATCGATGATTTGAGATTTAGTCATCCCGAGCGCTCTCAAGAACGTGGTAACCGGAATCTTACGACGACGATCAATCTTGACAAAAATCGCACCGTTAGCTGCCGTTTCAAACTCAAGCCAGGCACCTCGCCCCGGGATCACCTTAGCTCCATAATAACGCCTCAAGCCAATCGTCTCAGCATTAAAGAAGACTCCTGCCGAACGGATTAATTGCGAAACAATCACACGCTCGGTACCATTAATGATGAAAGTTGCCCTTTCAGTCATCCACGGATAATCACCGAAATAAATATCCTGTTCCTTCTTCTGCCCAGTGGTCTTGTTTTCAAGCTCGACCAGGACATGAAGCGGCGCCTCGTAAGTCGCAAGATTGTACTTAGCCTCTCGCTCCGTCTCCTTCGGGTCTTTAAAATAATAATCTTTAAAACGGAGTGAAAGTTTTTGTCCCGTATAGTCGTCTATCGGGTTCAATTCTTCAAAAACCTCTCTCAGTCCATTTTTGACAAAGTCTGCCCACGATTCCTTTTGATGTGCAGTCAAATCAGGAATTGGCAGTGCCTGGTCCCCCTCGGTGAAAAAAACTCTCTCACCCGACTTTGGTTTTTTAGCCATTTTACCTCTTTTATTAGTGTTTAGTATCTTTTTGACAACAAATCCAACAAAACAAACTCCCTTTTCGTCAGTATTAATTGTCTCAGCGCCGAAGATTACTGTTTTGTTTCCCCCTAAAGAGTCGCTGCCTCTATAAAGTTACAAAAACAAAACACACTACTTCTTAACATTGATTATATTATATTCTTTTTTAAAAATCAAGCAAAAAGTACTTGAATTTTCCTAAAACATGTGTATAATAAAGCATAAGCTAACTAACTGCGAGTTCGCTTACAACATAAGAATCAAGTTGAGAGCTTATCTATGGCAAAAAATCCTCACCGTTGAGGGATTTTTTGTTCGACAATCTTTATCCGCAAGCCCGAACGAAAGTATATAACTATCGCAACAAAAAATCGCAACTTTAAAAGTTGCGATTTTTACATACATTATAACCGTTAAATATCTAGGTCATCAAGATCGGCCAATTCCGCTCTGGTCTTCTCAGCTAGTTCTGAAGTTTCTTCATCCGTCTCTTCCTCGTCATCTAAATCACTTTCATCTTCAGGAGCAGCATTGTTCTCCACCGAATCGTCTTCCTTCTTTGTTTCTTCTCGCTTCTCAGGCTTCTCACCACCTTCAAACTCATCAGTATTTACGATCTTGAGATTGTAACGAGCATCTTGTTTTGTACCAAGCGCACGGAGTAATACCCTAATTGCCTGAGCGGTAACACCACGTTTACCAATCACCCTTCCCACATCTGATGGATCAACTGTAAGCGAAAGAAGCACACCCTTTTCATCGATTTTGCGCTCTACTGCTACCTTTTCAGGATTGTTGACTAAAGTTTTAACGATATATTCTACGAATTGTTGGTCAATAGTAGCCATGTTTTTCTCCATTTACATTATTGTTATGCAAATTATAGCACAAAAATAATAATTTAAAAACATAATCATATAATAGCTGGATTAAATTATTCGGCAGACTCAGCCGGTGTTTCAGTGGCAGTCTCAGCCGGAACTTCAGTTGCCGTCTCAGCTGGCTCCTCACCCGCAGCTTCAGCTGGTGCCGCTTCCTTTGGCTGATTCTTTCGTAGCTTATCAGCGTGTTTTGCGGCCACCTTCTTAACAGTTGCCTCTTTATACCATTTTGGCAATTTCACACCGTTCTTTTTCAGAATTAAAGCAACCCGAGACGATGGCTGTGCACCATTAGATAAATATTTTTCCACCAACTTTTTGTCCATAGTTAGGGCTTTAGTTGTCGGGTTATAGTTGCCGACCAAAGCAACCACACGTCCCGAAAGCGGATGACGCTGTGATTCTTGGACGACTATCCGGTACATTGGATAATGTGACCGGCCATTACGTTGCATGCGAATCGCTAGCATTGTTCTCCTTTATTACTTTTAATTCCCCCATTATATCATATTTTTGAAATAATAAAAGACCAGACCCCTTTCAACCCTATATATCAACAATTTACTCAGTCTTTTCCTTCACATCACGCTCTAATGCACGATAACATTTTACGCCTTCCCTCGCTGCCGCCGTTTGTGCTTCTTGTTTAGAGTGACCAGTACCAGTTCCTTTTAGAGTGTTGCCCACGTAAATTCCCACAGTGAAAGTCTTATCATGGTCTGGACCCTCTTCCTTCAGAGTACGATAGACTGGTGTCAAACCATCAATCTTCTGAGCCAATTCTTGAACGTAAGATTTCGGATCGCGCCACAAACCTTCCTCCAGAATTGTATCAATCTTCACAAGGATATGTTTATTGATAAAGTTTTTCGCCGCTTCATAACCTTGATCCAAATATATTGCACCAATTACCGCTTCGAAACAATCAGCTAGAATCACATCATGAGCTCTCTCCGAGCCATGTTTTTCACCCTTAGATAATCTAACTAGTGGTTCATATCCTAATTCTTTTCCCGCATCGCCAATCGATTCGGTACGCACCAAAGCTGCCCTTAACGCCGTCATTACCCCTTCGGGATAATCATAATTGCGGTACAAGAAATCTGACGATACTAGTTCTAGCACTGCATCGCCCAAGAACTCTAATCTCTCGTTGTGTTCATGCGCCGACTTATGTTCATTTACATAACTCCGGTGCGTAAGCGCAACTACCAGTAAATTGATATCTTTAAACTCAAAGCCAAGCTTTTCCTTCGCAAAGTCCTGGTACATTGATGTATCCATAGTCCTCCTTTATCCTACGAACTATTATAAATTGTTAATAATCTCCCGCCCGAATCTTCCTCTTTGCTATCAACATTAATTTCTCAATATCGTCATATTCAATCGCCTCGAGAGCATCCGTAAAAGAAAACCACTTAATTCCCTTCATCCACTTCTCTGGCGTAGGCATTTCGTGACTGTCTAGCGCCTGAACCAAATAAATCTGCGTAGTCATTAATACTAGCTTATCCATTCGACGATATTTAAAATGAATCTTCCCAAGCCAAGCCAAAATTGAAATGTTTGAAAGACCCGTCTCTTCTTCAATCTCGCGCCTTGCAGTCATCTTGGCCGTCTCACCTGGTTCAATATGACCCTTCGGAATAGTCCAGCGTTCCTTCGAATCCTGGATTAGCAAAATCTCAATATCTTTCTTATCCTTAGTAAACCGAAAAACAATGCCACCAGAAGTTGGCTCACGCACAATCGACTGAATCGCTGCTTTTTTCCTAAAAACAGCTGATTTGATTTTCTCAAGGGGAGATTCTTTGATACGTTCCTCTGGTAAAGCCTCAGGAACCTTAAGCTTTCTCCTTGCCGTCGGTTCTATCGACGGATTTACTCTTTGCTCCATTTGTTTCTTCAGTTAAACCAAGCTTCTTAAAGGCAGTGCCAAGTACTCCATTGATAAACTTAGAAGAATTATCACTACCAAAAGCTTTAGCAAGCTCTACAGCTTCGTTGATTGCAACCTTCGGCGGAATACTATCCCTACACTCCGAAAGTTCATATAGCCCCATCCTTAGGACATTTCTATCAATTGCCGATATCGAACTAATCGGCCACTCTGGTGCCATTGGCTGAAGCGTTTTATCTAGCATTTCAAAGTTCTTCGCAACATTACGAGCTAGACTGTAAACGAATTCAGTATCACCAAGAGCCTTCTCGTATGGCTCGATATTCTTAGCGATGATAATGTCCAAATCGACGTCCGGGTCATTAGCAAGAGTCCTCAGTTCATATTCATACAAACTCTGTAATACAATCACTCTACCTAAATGTCGATTACTTGCCATATTTTTAATTTTCTTTCCTTTTCTTTATAGTTTTAACTTTCAAATTAGGGGTCTTCTTCTTAGTCTCAAAAGCTTTAACTGGAGAAGTCTTGTTTACTCTCCGAGCCAAAGTCAATCTAAGATGACTCCTCCGCAGCCCAGTCTTGCGTGGACTACTTTGTTTTTTAGGTTCAGGCATTTTGCTCCTTAGTTTAATAGATAATTTTACTTATTCTATCACTATTTTTCCAATTTCGCAAGAGCTCTCTTGATAGCTGGCCTATCAAATCCTACAATTCTTTCATCACCAATAATCGTCACTGGCACAGTGGCAATATCTGGCTCTTTAGTAGCATCTTTTTCGACATACTCTATCCCTTTTGAATCAAACCAATCCATTAAGGCGTGACAGTATGCACAAGTTGGGGTTGTATATATCTCTATCATGATTCCATTATAGCATACATTGCTATGCCGGCCGCAACGGAAACATTGAAAGACTCCTTCTTACCCTTCATCGGTATTTCAAGAAACAAATCAACGATATCATATAGCGAATGATCAATTCCTTTTACTTCTTCTCCTAGTATTAAAACAATTTTGTCGGAAAGTCTCTTTCTTATGTCCGCTGTCCCTAGTTTTAAAAGGTTATTAGTAGCAATATTGTTCTCAAGGCCGATGACCTGCCAGCCCGTCTTTTTATATTTAACTAAGTCAACCTTGATATTATCCAACGAAACTATCGTCAGCAAATCCTCTGCACCGAGCGCCGTCTTATGTATTTCGTGATCTAACTTGTCCCTTAAGTGTGGCAATAGTGATTCGTCGTGAATTCTGGGAGTATATCCAGATAAGATTACCTTATCAATACCAAAACCTTCGGCGGTTCTTAAAATCGCCCCCACATTATAACAAGATCTAATATTATCAAGTACTAATACTAATTTCATTAGACAACAAGATTTACCAGATTTGCTTTTTTCACGAAAATCGTTTTCTTAATGCCATCCTTTATGTAGCCGGCAACTTTTTCGTCTGATTTTACTAAGTCAAGTACTTTGGCTTCATCTTCCAGATCGCTCTTATCAATAACTATCTTCGCCCGTAGCTTACCATTAATCTGAACCACCAATTCCACCGTTTCCATAGTCAAATATTTCTCATCCCACTTCGGCCATTCATCATCAGCTTCATATTTTTCCAACATTTCAGAAGCAAGATGTGGAGCAAAAGGCTTCAACAGTTTCGCCAAAGTAATCAAATCGCAAGCAGTGGCACCTTCCTTATATAATTCATTGACATACTCCATCAAAGATGCCACCGCAGTATTGAAGTTATATTTATGAATATCCTCAGTAACCTTCTTGATGGTTTTATTTCGAATGGTAGCATTTTTCTCACTCGCAGAATCATCTTCCGATGATACGATAGAATCGCCAAAACAGAGATTATAACATCTGTTTAAAAATCTATAAACACCGCCCACCGACCGCGTATCCCACGCCGCATCCAAATCATATGGACCGATAAACATCTCATAAACACGTAAAGTATCTGCACCATATCCATCATTAATAACATCTAGCGGATCAATTACGTTACCTTTCGATTTCGACATCTTTTTGCCATCCGGAGCATTGATATATCCGTTATAAAGTAGCTTCTTAATCGGCTCTCTGAAAGGCAAATATTCTTCATCCGCGAAGAACTTACACCAAAATCTAATATAGAGTAGATGCGCCACAGCATGATCGCCACCACAATAATAATCTACCGGCTCCCAGTAAGAAATCGCTTCCGGATCCCAAGCACGTTCAGTATCGTGCGGTGAAGCATAGCGCCATAAGTACCAGGACGAACAAGCATAACCATCAAGGGTGTCCGTCTCCCTCGTCATTTCTTCTAAGTGTGTCTTGCCAGTTTTTGGATCCTTCACCGGAATCTTTACTTTGAGCCAATCTTTCGCCTTTGCAAGTGCCGAACGGCCAGATTTGTCTGGTTTATAATCGTCAATTTTTGGCAAAACGACTGGCAACTGGTCCTCCGGAATAGCATGCGGATTACCCTCCTTGTCATAAGCAATCGGAATCGGACAACCCCAATATCTTTGACGACTAATCAGCCAATCGCGCATCCGATAAGTTGTCTTCGGTGTACCATATAAATCACGCTCCACTATTTCAGTTTCAACTATAGGCAAATCAAATTTCTCCGCAAATTCACGATCTCTCTCGTCATTAAATGGCACCGCCATAATCGCCCCAGTCCCATAACCAGAAAGCACATAATCAGCCACCCAAATCGGTATTTCTTCCTTCGTAGCAGGATTAATCGCATATGCTCCTGTAAATACACCTGTCTTTTCCTTATTCTCCTGTCTCTCAATCTCAGATTTCTTCAGAGCATCGGCACAATACTTCGCCACCGCTTCCCTCGCATCGTCAGAAATGATGAAATCCAAGTTCACATATTCTGGCGCAACTACAAGGAACGTCGCACCCTTTATCGTATCCGGCCTCGTCGTAAACACTGTAATACTATATGCGCTATTCTTAACCTTAAAATCAATTTCTGCGCCTACACTTCGCCCAATCCAGTTCTTCTGCATCGTTTTTATCTTGTCTGGCCAATCCAAAGCATCGATATCTTCAAGTAATTCATCAGCATACTCTGTAATCTTAAAGAACCATTGCTTCATCTTCTTCTTTTCAACCTCATGACCACATCGCCAGCAATGTCCGTTCTCAACTTGTTCATTCGCAAGCACCGTCTGGTCGACCGGACACCACCATTGATATGATTCCTTCTGATAAGCTAATCCCTTCTTGAAGAGCTGCAAGAAGCACCACTGTGTCCATTTATAATACTCAGGATCAGAAGTGTTAATCTCACGGTCCCAATCAATCGCATAACCCAGCCTCTTAGCTTGTTTACGAAAATTCGCGATATTGGCCTCAGTTACATCCTGCGGCGCAGTGCCGGTCTTAATCGCATAATTCTCTGCTGGCAAGCCAAAGGTATCATAACCAAACGGCCGCATGACGTTAAGCCTCTGTTGCTCATAAAACCTTGTCAATACATCAACAATTGTAAAATTCCGCACATGCCCGACATGTAGTCCAGCACCAGATGGATAAGGAAACATCTCCGCAAGAAACATCTTAGGGACACCAAGCTTGATCTCGGCCTTATATGGTTTTTCTTTTTCCCATTTTTTTTGCCATTTTTCTTCAATTTCTAAAGGATTATATCTTTTCATAAAAAAATTATACCATAAATCTCAGATAAATAAAATCTCAAGTCCCCTATGCCTCATTAAGCAATTCAATATATCTCGGGAGCTTCGCGATGTGGTAATAAATCTTACCACATCGCTTCGCCCCTACGGCGGCAAAATCAAAGATTTTGCCTTTATGTCCCTCGATATTATTGAATTACTTAATGAGAACCCTTGAGGCTACTTATAATTTTGTTTATCTTTTACGACTTTATTATAAATATTTATAAACGAATCTAAGGTTTTTTCAAAATCATGCCCATGCGCAATTTCTAAGGATTTCTTACTGTATTTTTTAAACAATTCATCATCAGATAATACCTTGATCATGGCATTACTTATCTCTTCAATATTGCCCGGCTCACAAAGAACACCATTTTGACCATCTTGGCAGACTTCCTTCACGGCACCCTTGTTTACAGCAATTAACGGTAGTCCTGTCGCAGCCGCCTCAATTAGCACAATACCCTGAGTCTCAATCTCAGATGCCGTCACAAAAACATCACCTATCTTATACAACTCGTATAGATCTGGCGGCATTACTCTGCCAAGGAATTTCACAGAATCACCTAAATCATAGCCTGAAGCTAATCTTTCCAATCTCGCCTTATCCACCCCATCCCCCACAATTACCAGCTCTGTTTTCGGCAATTTCACCTGCGCTTTCTTGAATGCTTTTATTACGAGGCCAACATTCTTCTCTGGATCAACCCTACCAACATACAGCAAAATCTTCTTATCTTTCGGAATTCCATACTTCTCATAAATAGCACCGTCAGCTTTACCCGGCTTGAAATGACTTAAATCAACTCCGTTTGAAACTGCTGCCACTGGGATATCGATAGGGTGTTTCGAAAGTAAATGTATAATTGCTTCCTCGGTCGGCATTGTGACAAAGTCGCTTTTGCTCTGCCTATCGCGAAAATAAGAAGAAAGCAACATATCTACGGGCTTTTTTATAGCATACGGTAGCTTCATGGATCCGGTCAAAACCTCAGGCTGATTATGTTCAGTAGTTACCACTGGAATATTATGCTTTCTAGCATAAAAAACTACCGAAAGCCCAATCGGGTCCGACACCTGAACATGAACTACGTCGGGCTTAAAATCCTCTAGAGCCTTTCTGATTTCGGGATATGGAAAAACCGAAACCCTAAACCCATGCTTGTATAGCAATCTTGGTGCCTTTATCCCCAAAAAACTCTTCCTTGCTGGCAAAGGATGAATTTGGTCATGATATATCTTTGCCTGTACGGATCTGAGATATACAGTCCTCACCCCATCAATTATTTCTTCATAGTTTTTACCAGTCTGCGATGGACAAATCACCATCACATCATGACCTCTTTTAGAAAGACCTACGGCCAAATTATACGAAAAAACCGCCACTCCATTCACCTGGGGATAGTATACGGCTGTCGCAATTACGATTTTCATTTCATCTTACTCCGCTTACTACGCTACTACATATTATAGTACAATACGGATTATAATTCTTTGGCCTTTTGGAGCTGCGGATCGCGCATTGCATTAATATCTTCATAGGAACGCCCCACTTCATAATCCGGTTTGATACCCTCAAGGTTAATTGATCTATCCATTGGTGTCAGCCATTCCGCTGTCGTAATCTTAATTACAGACCCTTGTGACAAATCAAATAATTGTTGTACGACTCCTTTTCCATAGGTAGTCTCACCCACTACAGTAGCCTTACCATAATCTTGCAAAGCTCCAGCCACAATCTCAGAAGCAGAAGCGGTCGAGCCGTTAACAAGTACAATTGTCTTCATATCCTTCAAAATCGCTTTACCATTACTGGCATAAGACTCGGTATCACCATAATGCTTCGACTTAGTCTTAAGAACAACGTTCCCGTCCAGCCACAGGCTCAGCAAATCCTGTGCCGCCGATACGTAACCACCACCATTTCCACGCAAGTCGAGAATCACCTTTTTAATACCTTTATCCGTGAATTCTTTTGCAAACTGCTGCACAATTAAACCAGTATCATTATCAAACCTTGTCACCGTAACAATGGCTGTCGAACCATCATAATCCACATAAGCAGAAACATTATTGATCGCCTCCCTCTTCATAGTAAATGATTTTTCTTTGCCATCACGCACTACGGTTACAGTTACTTCCGTACCAGTCTCACCTCGCACTCTCTTGGATATTTCTTCTGTTGAAAGATTATATACTTCCTCACCATCGACTTTATAAATAATATCGCCTGCAAGTATTCCGGCCTTACGTGCTGGATTATCAGGCAAAGTCCTTAGGACTCTAACATAACCATCACGCAGCCCCATCTCAACCCCAATTCCACTACCTACATTACCATGCAGGTCATCATAAAATTCTTCTGCTTCATCAGCACCCATATAGACCGTATAGGTATCTCCCAGCGCCGACACCAAACCCTTTTTGGCTCCCTCAATCACGGCGTCCTCATCTATCTCGCCATTATATGAATCAGTCAATTTGTCATACACCTCATTAAGCGACGACCAATTAATACTGGAGTTCTGGCGCTTAGATAATCCTAAATACGGAGCAAAACCACCAAAGATATTATCCCAGTTAAATCCTACAATTAAACCGATCACAAGCATTACGGCCGATATTATTATGGCATTACCAAGACTTGTTTTTTTCTCATTCCATTCAACTTTTTCACTCATGTTTATCATTATACGACACACTTTTAAAATTACAAGTGAATATAATTATACTGCCAAATTTCATTCGCCGGTATTGTTCTCGCACCGAAATCACCATAATGCATGCTACCAGAATAAAGATAAGTAGCATATGCATTGTTATATTCAGTCACGTTAATCGAACCATCCCCATTCACGCTCTCTACCCAGAAAACATGCCCATATGGGTAGCCATCAACCTGACCAATCGAATTCGGCTCAGGATTTTTATCAACCACATATCCAGCTGCTCTTGCTCCATCATCCCACGAATAAGCATTTCCCCATCCAATCGAAATACCAACATATTCATAAGCCTTCCACCCAGCATAGCTCACACATTCACATACATATCCACCTATCTTATGCCAACCATAAGCATCTTCCCAATAAGTTAGGTAGTCATCCTGCCTTCCCGGACAATCCTCCTGCCACGGATAAGTATTCGCTCCTGAATACGCTGAGCCCCGATAGAGTTCCGGATGCGCTTCCTGTTCTGCCTTTTCGGCCTCACGCTGAGCTAGTTGTGCTGCCTTCGCTTCCTCGGCATAGGCTTCAGCATCATTTTCATATTTTGCCACCAATCGTTCTTGCTCAGTCCTTTTGCTAAGTAAAGTCTCGCGCGCTATCTTTTGCTGTTCTAATAAGGCTTCCACTTCCTCCTTATCCTGCTCAAGCTTCTCCTTGGCTTGTTTCACGGCTGCCGCTGTAATACTGATTTGCTCTTTCACAACTTCATTCCTCGCCGCTTTTTCAGCTAAGTCGGAAATTGAACTCGCTCCAGCCAAGACCCGAATTGGCTCCGAATCAGATTCGAAATGTATATTTACAAAAAGCTCAGCTAAAGCTTCCTGTTCTTCTAGCAGCTTAGCTTCCTTAATTTCAATTTGTTTAATCAACTCCTTAATATCAACTTCTGTTTGCACAATTTCCGCTTCTTTACCTGCAATCTCTGCCGTTAATTCATTTACCCGTGCCTGATACGCATTGGCGGAACTTGCTGCTGCCGCTGCATTCTTTGTAGCTTCCTTTTCCTTCTCTACGGCCTCACGACAGGCTGCTGAATTTTGGCAAGCCCTTGAAATCGCACCGACACTAATTGGGCTTTGAAATAGCCCCAACACCAGCGCCAAAATTAACCATATGCTTTTTGTTTTTTGATTCTTCAGTATTACCATAACTTCATTGTATCACACCTTAAGCCTTATTCAAGTACTTTGAAACAGCTAATCTGGCAGATACTCTACCAATCACGATACCGAGCCCTATAAATACCAAGTAGACAATTATCAACTTATTCGACTCTAACACTTCCACAATCGAAGCAACATCGATTCCGTAGCTCGCAAGCTTCGGTGCCAAGAATTCAAATCCAAAATACGACACCGTCGCCGCAATCAGGCCCGCAATTATCCCACAAATCTCCGCCTCAATCAAAAACGGTCCGCGGATGAAGCTCTTTTCGGCACCCACTAATTTCATCATATAGATTTCCTCACGTCGTGAGAAAATTGCCATTCTAATGGTTGAAAAAATGATTAGGATTGATATCGCCAAGAATACTGCAGCCAGTATTATACCACCTGTTCTAGCAATTCTAGCCCACGACGTAATTGTCGCAATTTCTGCCCGATTTACATCATATGTTGGCGGCCTTTTCTTATCTACATACTCCTTAAATCCCTCTTTTTCTTCCACAATCGCCTTAATACTAGATAAATCATCTACGTCATGAACTTTAATCCTCATCGTTCCCTGCATCTTTGAAATTGTCAGAGTCTTCGTCTCCTCGTCAAGAACGCTTAGTATTTCATCGCTGTCCTCATATTCTTCCAAGAACTTTTCGTACTCTTCTTCCGAATTCGATATTTCCACCGTCTTAACATTCGGATCTTTCTTAATCTCAGATTCTAGTTCAGATAATGTTTGTTCGCTTAGTCCAGGCTGTAAATAAATCGTAATATCAATCTTATCTTTTATCATTTCAGCCGTACTTGTCAAAATCACACTCGCGACCACCGTCACGAATAGAATAATTAATGTTATTGCCATCACTACAGTAGCCGCCGTTGACAACCAAATATTACGCCCGAAGCCCTTCGCCCCATACTTTATAATCCTAGCCTCATCTCGCACCGGATGATGTTGCTTCGTACGCTGCATAGTACGAAGGCTCTTCTTTGTCACCCGCTTCAGCTTCTTATCCTTTAAAGGTTTAGACTCTTCCTTCTCTACCATTTTATGCTACCTTCTTTCGTTGAGTTTTTGCACGAGTAGTCACTATATCATTCACAATCGGTTGACGTTTCAAAGCATGCCCTGGCACCTGCATCGGCCTAGCTGCTATATTCGAAACTGGAGACTCGTCAAGCTTATAAACACCATTGTTCTTCTGATCACTCACTATCCTTCCGTCCTTCATTGTTACAACACGCTTCTGCAAATTATTGACTATGCTCTCATTGTGTGTAGTCACTAAAATTGTAGTACCAAAATCATTAATCTTCTTTAATAGCTGTATAATCTCTTGAGTGGTAAGCTTGTCCAGATTTGCTGTCGGCTCATCCGCAATTAATATCTTAGGCTGCCTTGCTACCGAACGCGCTATGGATACTCTCTGCTGTTGACCGCCAGAAAGCTGATTGGGAAATTTCTTTGCTTGATCTAATAAATCAACTAATTCCAGCACTTTTGGCACAGTTCGGCGAATCTCCTTACCGCTCATACCGGCAATTTCTAGAGCAAAAGCTACATTTTCATATACCGTCCGTCGCGGTAATAGTTTAAAATCCTGAAACACAACCCCGAGCCGCCTACGATAACCAGGAATATGGCGCTTCTTCACGTAATCTAGATCAATACCACCAATAATAATCTTGCCCGAATCCGGATTCTCTTCCTTTGTAATCATTTTCATCAAAGTAGACTTACCCGCACCAGACTTTCCCACCAAAAACACAAACTCATTTGGTTCAATATGTAATGAAACCGAATCAAGTGCCGGATTCTCATCGCCCGGATACGTCTTAGTAACCGAATCAAACAATATCATGAATCTATATTAGCACAAACGGTTTGCTTTTGGCAAGTTTATTCAATTGGTGTGTTGTTATTCAATTGGAGTTTCAATATGAAAAGTAATGTTTTTATCCTTCTGGCCTTCCGCCTGATAAATTGTACCAGGAGTTATTACACCATTTGGATAATCAGCCTGCACTTTCTTCAAGATAGCATCATATGTATCTGAAGTCGTAACGGTTAAATCCTGAGATAGGTAATCAGTAAAAGTAATCTTCTTTTTACGAGTGGCATATTTCAGGATACTTTCTAAATCTATCTCGTAACCAGCCAGATAAGGCGCCAACTTGAACTCATTTCGCACCGAATTCTTAAATTCACCTACCACACCAATTCGTTCACCGTTTACAAAAACTCGCGCCGAACGCTTCGACTCAAACGGCAACTCGTCGGCCGCCATAGTGCCATCAAGCGGCAAATAATCAGCCTTAATATTGAACTCTTCTAGCAATCTTGCTAAGTATTTCTTCGCTTTATAAAAGGCAGTACCAGAACCCTTCCTCTCAGCCACTACGAAGCCTAATGATAATTTCTCGGTCGGAACGTTTTCTTCATTCAGACCCCAAATCTTCTGATAAATCTTATTCATCTCATAAATCGCAAACCTATCAACGGGCAACTTCTCGTTCTTGTAAGCCTTATCGAGCAAACTCGGTACAATCGATTGCCTTACATACTGAAGCTCCGGCGAAATCGAGTTAATAATTCGATAGGAATTCCTGGTATCCTGCCCCGCTTTTTCAATTAATCTTCCACTCACAAAACTATAAGTCAAAAGTTCATTCGCCCCCAGCCTTAACATTAAAGCCTGAATTCTTCTCTTAAGCTCGAACATATTATTATACTCGGCTGTAGAATGAAGCGGCAACACTGGCTCAATATTGTCGTAACCAAGCAGCCTCCCCACTTCCTCAATTACATCTTCTTTAATATGAATATCCGTCCGCCATTCTGGCACAATAACACTGAACACGTCTCGCGACTTTCTAACATCAAACCCCACATTCCTTAGCGTAGAAATAACCAAATCCTTATCATAATGCGTACCAAGCAGACCATTAATCTCATCTAATTCTATCTTTACCACAATCGTCTGCTCAGGCTTAGGATAATTATCCACTACATTAACAGCCTGGAAGCCATCCGACAACATATTGGCGCACAGTTCCGCCACCGTCTTAGTCTGAAAAGCTGGTTGGCCCTTCGTGAATCTCGTAATCGCTTCCGAAAAAATCCCGTGTACCATCTGGGTCTTGCGTAAATTATATAAGCTAAATGTCGCCCCTTCGATAATTATATTGTGCGTATTCTCATCAATCATTGTAGATTTACCACCCATCGCTCCAGCTAACGCAACTGGTATGTCACCACTACAAACTACAATATCGGTCTCACATAGCTCAATCTCTTCGTCATCTAGTAGCACCAACTTTTCACCTTTACGTGCCAGACGTACATTAATCTTTGTTTTATCGCTACCCGATACCGCCACAAATTTGTCATAATCAAACGCATGTAAAGGCTGTCCAGTTAGGAGCATCAAATAATTAGTAGCATCCACAATCGGGCTAATAGGCTTCATGCCGGATTTCGACAGAATCGTATCATTCCATGTCAAGTATTTCTTCTTCAACTCACCGTGTTTTTCCATTACCACGGCGGAGTACCTCCGACAAATATTTGAATCTTCTATATTAATAGTGACATCACCAAAAGCTGAGCTGGCCTTCTTTAGGTGGATCATGTGATTCAAACTATTCAATAATTCTGGCCTAGTAAACTCTTGCCCCAAAATTCCTGCAACTTCTCTAGCAAATCCAATCATGCCAAAACAATCCGGCCGATGGGTTAGTGACTTGTTCTCAATTTCAAGTACCAGATCATTTAACCCAAAAACATCTGCTAGTAAATCACCAGGTTTCGCAGTCCCCGGCTCAATCTCCACAATACCACTATGATCGTCACCAAAATCCAGCTCATCTGCTCCCGCCAACATTCCACACGACTCATATCCCTGCATTTTACGCTTACCGATCTTAAATGGAGCATCTTCTTTTGCCGAGGCCGGCACAATTGCGCCCGGCGCAATCCAAACCGCCAACATTCCTTCACGGACATTTGGTGCTCCACAGACAACTTGCACAAGTTCTTTCTTACCAACATCGATTTGACATACAGTCAAATGGGTATCTGGTATTTTTTCGCAAGATTCCACTCCCACTATATATATATTGTCATATTTATGAGTCTCATCTATTACACCCTCTACTTCAACTAATCTCGCGCCAATTAATCTAATCAACTCCTCACTGGAAACCTCTTCCGGAATCCTCACAAGCTTTTTTAACCAGTTTAAAGATATTTTCATTTAAAACTCCCTCAAAAACTTAAGATTACCGCTCTCGAAATGGCGCACATCGTCTAAACCATATCTTAACATTACCAACCTATCAATTCCACCACCCCAAGCAAAACCATGATATTCCTCTGGGTCAATACCGGCCATCTTTAAAACATTTGGGTGAATCATCCCACAACCAAGCATTTCCAGATAATCACCTTTCTTACCGCCAAGAGATTTCGGCTTTTCAATCAAAAATTCCAAAGATGGCTCCGTAAATGGGAAATACCCAGGCTGTGTCCTAATCTCTAATTTCTGTTCGTAATATTTCTCAAAGAATTCTCTTAAGATACCCAACATGTTGCCAAGAGAACAAGTCTTAGAGACATACACGCCTTCACACTGGTAAAAGGTGTGCTCATGTGTAGCATCGACATCTTCATTACGAAAAACCCTACCCGGCACCACTACCGCAATCGCCTGACCTTTCTTCAAATTGTCACGGTACGCCTTCAAAACACGATGCTGCATAGTAGAAGTATGTGCTGGCGGAATGAAACCCTCCTCCGTTCGGAAAGTATCATAACCATCTCTCGCCGGATGCTCTTTAACAAAATTCAATGAATCAAACATATGGAACTCGTCATCTAATTGCCTGGCCTCTACCACATCAAATCCCATCATTTGATAAATGTCAACCACACGGTCTAGCTCAGACATCAAAGGATGCAGAGAACCCATATCGGTCGGATAAAACTCCGGCAAAGGCTCATTGATTCCAGACCAAGCCGTAATATCAAGTGGTTCCACCGCAGAATCCAGCAAAGCCTTCTCGGCTTCCGAAATCTTAGTTAAGACTTCCTGTCTCTTAGCATTAATTTTCTTACCAAAATCCGCTCTTTGCTCCACTGGCAAATCACGAATCTTCGCAGCCTCACCATTAATTTTCTTTAATTCCTGCTTCAAATTATCAATGTCTAACATATACCCCGTATTATATCATACATTTATATCAAAATAATCGAAATCAAAGATAGCAGCGCCAGTATTATAAGTACCGGCCAAATCCAGCCAAACCTGCCAGTCTTCTTTAAGTCCTTCATATATTCAGCATCGTCAGCTAGATCCACATCCTTATCCTCAGCACTATTAACAACACGTGTCCTGAGGTCTGCACTAATTCTCTTAGATAATTCACTATCTTTATCGTCTTGTTTATTTACAATTACACCCATATCTTTCCTAAATAAATTAATAACTTTTTAATTATATCATAATAATGTGCTATAATTTAGACAAATATCATTTAAGGAGGAATAATGGCGACCAAAAAGTCGAAAGTGTCGAACAAGTCCAACAAGAAGGCTAAGTCGACTAAACCAAAAACTGCCGTAAAGTCTGTCACAAAATCAGAACTCGAGGCTCCTAAAACTAAAACAGAGCAAGCTCCTAAGCACGAAGTGATTTCTCCTGCTAAGAAATCCTTCCTTTCTGGATTCTTTGCTCGCAAATACGAAGAAAAAGAGGGTATCTTGACAGTCTTCAAGAATCCTAAATTCTATGGCGCACTGCTCGGAGAAGTCATTGGGACCATGCTACTTGCATTATTGTTCTTCTCCCTTTCACTAATGGGAATCCATAGCGCGGCGACCTACTCTTTCGCAATCATTGCGGTGTTAATCGCTGTCTATGCCTTTTCTGGTGCCTGCCTTAATCCAGCAATCACTGTTGGCATGATGGCCACTCGCAGAATGTCTGTCATTCGCGGTATCATGTACATCATCGCTGAAGTAATTGGCGCCTGGCTTGGTTGGCTTATCTTCAATGCCTTCCATCTAACTGGCGGCGAATCAGCTTACGATGTTCCGACTATGTCGGCAATTGCTGAGAACGGGATGTGGATTGTCACCATGGTCGAATTACTTGGTGCAATCATTATTTCATTCTTCTTCTCACGTGCACTCAAATACAAGCGCAGTGTCTTTACATTCGCAGCAGTCGTAGCTGGCGGGATGGCTCTTGCTATAGTCTTAGGGTATGTTGTTTCCGCAGCATTCCTCGGATTAAACAACAATTTCATCTTCAATCCAGCTCTTGCAATGATGTATAAAATTTTCCCTACTTCAGGTGAGAACTTCGGCGAGATAATCGGTGGTATTTGCCAAGCATTATCAATCTACGCCATCTTCCCAATGATTGGCGGCGTCGTAGGATTCTACCTATCCGAGTTCACATCCAGACTGTCTGGCGAAGAGTAATTAAAGTAAATGCCGCAAAATAATCCCCTAACTAGGGGATTATTTTTTAGCTAAATCATACCACAGCGTAACAGTAACACTCAAAAAAAACAATGAATACATTAGCTCTTCGGGAACAACGGTGCCTTCGGTGCACGAATCTGCCCCTCGAACACCTCAATTATTTTCTCCGCCGCATTGGGTAAAAACGGCGACAATTCATAAGTAGCATCAAGCAGACCCTCAATCAAGCTATTCATACATTTGTTCAGCTTTTCTATCTCACCACTCTTCGCCAAGCTCCAGGGTTTATCTTCATCAATTTGTTTGTTTAATCTCTGAATCCTATTCCAAACCAAATCAAAAGCTTTTGAAAATTCAAAGTTATCCATTAGGCCAATGTATTCATCCGAAAGACCACTATTTTCCTTTTTGTCATATGTTATTTGGTTTTTCTCCGCCAAAGTCGAGAGCCTTTGCACCAAATTACCAAGATCATTAGCCAACTCGTTATTATAGGCATCGCTGAATTTTTCCCAAGTAAAATCCGAATCAGCGAAGGTATCAATATGCCTTAAGAAGAAATATCTAAAAGCATCTAATCCATATTTATCTAGCACTTCCACCGGATCCACCACATTGCCAATGGATTTCGACATCTTTTGACCATCACAAAGCACCATACCGTGCGAAACTAGAGTCCGTGGCAAAGGGAGATTCAACCCAAGCAGCATTGCCGGCCAAATAATCGCATGAAACCTCAATATATCTTTCCCCACAAACTGCGCATCCGCCGGCCACCATTCAGCAAAATCTAATGATTCTGGAAAACCTAAAACAGTTATGTAATTCGAAAGCGCATCTAACCACACATACATGACCTGTGAAGGGTCATCCGGCACCGGCACACCCCAGCTTAATTGTGAAACCGGCCTCGAAATCGAAACATCAGGCGATTCATTAAGTAATCTTAGAACCTCTTTCTTTCGGAATTCTGGCAAAATTCTCAGTTCATCAGACTCAATCGCCTCACGGATTCTATCCTTAAAATCGCTAATCCTATAATAATAGTTTTCTTCTTCCAATCTCTCGTACGGCTTCTGATGATCGGGACACACGCCACCAGTTTCCTCATATTCTTTTTTTGTAATATATCTTTCACAACCAGTACAATACCAACCTTCATATTTAGCTTTATAAATATGGTCGCTCAGTCGTCGCCAAATTTCCTGCACGCGTTTCTCGTGTTCTACATCCGTAGTCCTAATAAAGTCCGTGTAAGAAACATTGAGCTTTTTAATAAAATTCTTGAATTTCTCAGAGTTTTCATTCACATATTCCTGAACCGACACATTCAATTCTTTAGCTTTCTGGGCTATTTTGTTACCATGTTCGTCAGTCCCCGCCTGAAATCTTACCTCATTACCTTTTATTCTCTGATACCTCGCATAACAATCAGCCAAACAATAATCCATCGCATGCCCAATATGCGGATTTCCATTAACATAAGGTATAGCTGTTGTAATATATATCTTTTCCATGAAACATATTTTACAATATTTATTCAAACAAAACAAGCTGCCAGTTCATAGACAGCTTGTTTCAAATCACTAAAACATCTATTTACTTAGACAAGTGAATGTAACAGTGTCACTACTTAAGGATTCTTGTGCTTTTTTGACAAACTCACTAAGTGTAACCTTGAGGGTTCCATCTGCTTCAAATGTCTCATCCGATTGAGTTGAATCAGTAAAGATTTCAGAAGAACTCATGGTTTTCTTCTCAGTCTTAGTCTCACCATTTTCATCCGTCGTACTTGTCTCAACTGTCGCACTAGAAAGTTTATTATCCTCGATCAAGAAAGTAACACTTCGTGAAACTGTTCCCAATGTGTCAGAATTATAGCTCCCGGCACAAACGACTGTACTTGCATTGCTGCTAGTACTACCACCATTCGTACTCGAACCGCTATTCGAACTATTACTCGAACTATTGCTACTTGAACCATTCTGCGAAGAGTTACTATTAGAATTACTATTGGAGCTACTGTTCGAATTGCTGTTAGAACTATTGCTAGAAGAATTAGAGCTAGAGCCACCCGAACCAGAGTTGTCACCAGAACCCGGCCAATTTAAAAACTGCATTGCAAACACTGCTCCTAGCGCAATAATCACCATCACCGCAACCACAATTAAAGCTATCAAAGTATTCTTGCTAGTTTTCTTTTTTGCTGGCTTAACATTACTAGATTGCGGATTTGTCGCATCGGGTTGCATTGCGGGATCGGTAAACGATACGTTAGGTGTTGTAGTCTTAGCTGAGACCTGCGGTGTTTGAAAAGGATTAATGGCAGGATTAGGTTCAGGGGCCTGCGCAGCCGAACCTTCAGAAGGACCAGACACGGCCGAACCAATTGAGCCAGGAGCTGGAGCCGCAGCTTTCATCGGAGCTTTTAGCTCTTCTTCGATTGGATCCGGTGCCTTTGGCTGTTCTGGCATCATTATTGGCTCAGTAGCCGCCACACCCACACCTGCAGGCTTGAAAACATGGCCCACAGACGAAGGATTAGTAGAGCTAACAGGCTGAGGCGTAGGCATCACCACTGGTTGACCAAAAGAACCAGACGACTGCGCTGGAACAGCTGGCTGAACCGGAGCAGCTGGCTGAACGGGACTAACTGGAGTATTCGACGGAGCTGGAGCAGCAGGTTCAAAAGCAGACACACTAGGATTAATCGGCTGAGTGGGATTCACTGGCGACACTGGGTTTAGCACAGGCGACGGTCCAGGTGTTGGCGACGGATTAGGTGTTGGTGTTGAATTGTTTGTTGGATCCATATTATTTTCCTCATCATTTATTTTAATATATTATAATCATAAACTCATTATACCACAGAATCAGCAAATATCGTCTTAAAGCTATCGCCCAGAAAAACCACCTCCGCCTCCCCCACCGCCAGAGAAACCGCCTCCGCCTCCACCAGAAAACCCAGAAGACGAACTTCCACCGGAGCTAGACATCGTAGAACTTGCAGCTGCAACACTAGCAACGTTGTTTAATCCCCTCGTAATATCCGAAATGGCTAATCCCATCAATAAATAATCTGGTTCTTCAATCTCCTTCACTTCGCAGTATTCCTTCATTTCCTTAAGCCAGCTTTCCTCCAGTCCAAATACGGCCGCATACGGTAATAATTTCTCATATAGCTTCACAATTCCAGTCGACGAGGTGTCGGCACCATTTACACTTTGTAAGAATCTTATCCTCTCGGCCTCCGCCATTCCGATGTATAGTTTTAATCCATCCATATACCTAGACATCTTAAGGCCGTTTAAGGTATAGCCAGAATACTTACCGGCAGTCTTATATAAATATGTACAAACTACCACGGTAATAACTACCATCGGAATAACCACATACATAAAACCATCTCGAAACACTAGTATCCTGCCAAGAGGATGATCTAAATTAAACATATCAATCAAATAGCTCATTATATACGCGCCAGCAAATAAAGCAATTACAGAAAAGAATACCGCCTGAATAATAATATCACCAATCGAACTGTTGTTAGAACGTCCAAATACATACTTAGACTCCACTAGCCCATCATGTTTTAAATCATCAGTTATTTTCTTTTCTATCGCTTTGCTAAGAGCAATTAGCTCACCATTAGCAGTATGATTTCTTACTGCAATTGTAGTTCCAACCTCAGGGCGCTCACCATCATTTATAATTGTTAATAAATCTATATATTCTTCCGTCACATCGGTTAGGTTTTTTACAATGATATTCCATTTCTGATTGTTTCTCCAAGATTTCTCGCCGACTTTCTGTAACTCAATTTTATGCCTCACTATTAAATCCAGCAACATCGGTACACGATAATTCTTCTTCTTGCCTATAAAAACCTCCGTCATCTCCGGCAAGGTAAATTCCTTACTTGGTTGAAATTCTGGTTTCACGAAAGTGTTTTTATAGGCTAAAATTTTCTTACGTGTAGACAGATATTTCTTCACTGCAAGGCCAATCATCACTGCGCAAAACGCCCCGACACCAAGCGCAATCCATATATAAGTATAATCTTCCCGAAGTGCCGGCAACTTAAAACTATTCGCCTTCAGCTCGACATCAAAGGTTAGGTTTTCAAACGAACTCAAATCCACTGACACAAATTGCACACCATCATCAAGCTTCGTTATTTCGCAGCGACTTCGTCCACTCTCACCATATTTACCAACATAACACCAACTTTCACCAGTCCAAACATCCATATTATCAAAATGGAGCCTCGCCGTCACTTTGTCAAATCGTTGTAGTGCGCCATTGCCATTCGTATCCCAATATAGCTCTTGGAAAATTCTGCCATTTTCATTAAACTCCGTCACAACATTAGTATATTTATACTCGAAAGTATAAGTCTGAGCTCCCAACACATAGTCATCATTACCAGTACAAACATTATAAAAATTGTCGATTTTGTCAATACTATAAATCGGCTCAGTTAAACCATTCCTAGTGACAACAATATCATTCCTGGTTAAGCTTGGAAGTACCAGATTATTGCCGTCTTGATTTGTATAGGGTATTTGCCGACAAATTCCTTTATTCTGATTATATTCAGGAAAAACCGCAGTTACGTTCTCCCGAACTTTTAGGTAAGAAGTTCCATCTTCATTACTCCCAAGATAATAATCTCCAGTGAAATCACTGAAATAAAAATTATCCGTACTCGCGGCACCCACTGGAGTCCCAATAAGGCAAATTAAAGTTAATATAATAATAGCCATTACTCTTTTCATACCATATATTATATATCATTCTTTCAAATAAAAAACTGGAACCATGTTATAATATGCTTATGGATAACAATAAAATCATGATAGTCGGTACTGGCAACGTCGGCGCATCCATCGCTTTTGCGCTGGTGAACCAACGTACCGCAGTGAACGAAATAATATTAACCGACATCATCGCACGAGATGCCGAAGGCGAAGCGATGGACTTACGCGATGCCCTCGCCGTTGCTCCAAGCTTTGTCAAAATTAAAAACGGCACCTATAAGGATGCCAAGGATTGCGATATCGTCGTAATCACGGCCGGCGCTGCTCAGAAACCCGGCGAGACTCGCATGGAACTCTTGGCTAAAAACGCCAATATTTTGAAGGGTATGATTGAGCAAATCATGGCTTCAGGCTTTAATGGCATCTTCCTCGTCGTCACCAATCCAATGGATGTTTTAACATACTACACCATGAAGTTTTCTGGCCTTCCCGCCGAACGTGTTATTGGTTCCGGTACTTTACTTGACTCTGCTCGCCTCCGCGCCCGCATTGCAAACTACCTCAATGTCAATCCGAAATCCGTTCATGCTCATCAAATCGGCGAACACGGCGACACCGAAGTTACACTCTGGTCTCTCGCCGACATTGGTGGCCAAAAAATCAGCACACTATTACCAGCCAACGTACGCAGAGACATCTCTGAATTCGTCCGTAACGAAGCCTACGACATTATCGACAAAAAAGGCGCCACCTACTACGGTATTGCCACCTGTGTTGCACAAATACTTAATTGTATTTTCAATGACGAAATGCGTGTTCTCCCCGTCTCATCTTATGATTACTTCTCCGATACCAGCTTTGGCTTCCCATCCGTAGTTGGCCGTGCCGGCATTATCCGCCGCCTCGATCTCAGACTGTCCGAACACGAAGGCATCGAACTTCAAAAATCCATCAATGCCTTAAAACAAGCCATCCGTACTGTAAAATACTAATAAAACCACTACATAATTCATCATATCTCGGGAGCTGCGCGATGTGGTAATACATTTTACCACATCGCTCCGCCCCTACGGCGGCAAAATCAAAGATTTTGCCTTTATGTCCCTCGATATTGATGAATTATATAGTGACATTCTAAGTTAGCGACTGTAAGTATAATAGCAACTCTTGTTTTACGAAGTCATCTGAAACTTTCTCAATCTCAGCCATAAATTTAGGCAATTGCTTATTTAATCGATTCTTCCGATAATCTTCATATTGTTCCATCTCCGATTCCGACAATGTTTCTGGAAAGTTCCTCCCCTTATAGTGCAACAATAATTCTGGCAATCTTTCGTCGTCAAATTCAAGATTTAAGTCCACTAGCTTACTTGGCTCAGCATTCCTAACCACAGCGACCTTTACCCGATCTGCATCGTTTAAAAAACCATCATATATCGCCCCTTCCGGCTCTTCCGCGGGCGGAAATTCCGGTCTGTTCTCGTACTCTTCTCGCATTTGCTCCGCAAACTCCGGGTGCGCCAGCAATGACTGTAAGTTTTTCTCCACCGTCTCCTTGTCTAATCCAATTTTCTCCCACCCGCCATTCTTATCGAGCACCCCAAGCGGCGCCACAGCAGGGCACTTGTTATAGCATAGCTCCTTCACGATTGGGAAAAAATTGGAACGGGTGGCTGAAACCTGTTTTTTCGGATGCATAAGATGATTTGAAAAATCAGGGACGTATATTCCAGACGACGCCGAGAGGTTCGCCTGCAAAGCAGGCGGTTCTCCCGGCCGTCCTGCGTATGACGTTCCTGATTTTTCAAGTCCAGCATCCGAAAAAATAGGTTCAGTCAGGACCCGTTCCAAATTGTGCCGAAGGTCGTAAACTAGTACATTTCCATTTCGTCCTGGCGCAATCGGAAACACCACAGTCGTCTTATTAAATTCATTAGCGTATCGCCCACTTGCATATATAAACGGCTTCGGATTTTCCAAATTCACCAGTTTTTTCACGTCATTCTTACCACGTATACTATATAGATAATTGAACAAATCTGGCTGTTTATCCCGAATCAATTTTGCCACCGCAATCGTCGCATACACATCCGACAATGCATCGTGCGCATGCTCGTGCGAAACCCCATTCAGCTTAGTAATTAGTTCCAATCTATTCGTCGGCGCGCCATCATCCCTAAACGGCCAGTTAATCCCCTCCGGCCTGAGTGCCCTAGTGAGCCGTACCACATCCAGGATATCCCAGCGGCTCCGTCCATCTTTCCACTCCCATTCATATGGATCGTAGAAATTCCGCCACAGGCACGCCCGCATAAATTCATCATCAAATCTCACTGTATTGTATCCCACCGCAATCGTATCTGGTACAAAAATTTCTTCAGTGACACACTTGCAAAACTCCGCCTCACTAATTCCATCCATCAGGGTTTGCTGAGGCGTAATGCCAGTCACATTAATCGCGCCCGGACTCGGCAAGGCATCGTTCGTCATCTTGACCAGCACATTCACTGGCTCACCCACCGGATTTAGTTCCATATCCGTCCGCTGCCCAGCAAATTGCATTATTCGATCATCTCTCGGTCTTAATCCCGATGTCTCTAAATCATAAAAGAAAAATGTCTTCATACCATCAATACTCTACTTTAAACATACTACCGCCATTTTACCATTATTCCATTAAGGAAATCAATCCCTAAATTTCTCTGCAACAAAAAATCCCCCCCTGACGAGGTCAGGGGGTGTGACGGATCAATTCGCGCAAACAGTATAACTGTATCGCGCAAGATACTATAACGACGCCATAAGACAATAGTCCACTTAAAAATATAAAAGCAGCCATTGCGCCCATGAACATCATGCCAGCCACCAGATCGACCGCCCAAACGGGAAATCTAGAGGCGACAAAATTCCCAATTATCTCCAGCAAACTGCTGTCTATATAGGTGCAATACAGCATGATAAATAACAATGCCACAACACCCACCAGCACGCAAAACGTGCCTGCAACCTCTTTGGTAGCAAGAGGCTTAATAGAAATCGCCGAACCAATAACAAATCCGACGAAAAGGATAATGGAAACGAAAACAAGGATTCCGAGCATTTTTTTGCCCTCCTTTTTAATATACTCAGCTCGCCCTCCGTCATAAGGCGAACCTGTAATTAGTATTATAGGTTAAATAGACAAAATGTGTGTATGCTAACGCTTAAATAGAACCACAAGAAAAAGGACCACAGCTCCTAAAAACAAGTGGTCCTTTTTCGTGCTATTCTTGTAATTGAAACTAATACAACAAGGAGATAGCACATGAAC
>JAFWNJ010000030.1 GCA_017510425.1 Candidatus Saccharimonadota bacterium | reverse complement strand
CAGATTCCTCTATCATGTCATCAAAATCATATAAGCCATTCTCGCAAAGATATATATCATACTTTTCCATCATCTTTGCCAAGCTTAGGAGTTTCTTATTTGCCACCCGGTCTTTTAATCTAAAATTCCCGTTCTCATCCTTTTCGAAATACTTATCCTTCCAGCTAGAAAGTGGTTTTATTTTTTCAGTACTTTCCGCCTCAGTCATTGCCTCTTTGAGATCTCTCGCCAGTCCGCCAATCGAACGCTCAATATTCTTCAAAATCACTCCTGCCTCAGTATAATCTTTCAATATTTCATAAATAGGCTTATATGCTTTCTCGTAAGACTCCTTAAAAACTCTTGGTACGATATTTTTAAGTAGCGGCGAAATTGCCTCCGATAATACCACCGAATCCTCTAGATTTCTCTCGGCAATCTCCAGTAAATCCTTCGCCCTTAACCCAGCAGATTTAGCTGCAGAAATCACGCTAATAATATCTTTTACATTGTCTCCTCTCAAGATGTCTTTTGCGGAGAGATTATCCTGAATCTCCTTCACGATCTTAAACTGAGCAACCTCATCAATCGGCGAATCCAGCCTCCTATCATAATCTTCAGCATAATTTTTATACTGTGCCAAGATTTCCGACCCAAAAGCGTGATAAGTGCTAATATTCACCTTCATTCCATCATTACCAATAATAGACTTCAATCTTTCACGCATATTAGAAGCACCAGTTTCTGTAAAAGTCAGACATAGGATGTTTTCTGGGTTAGTGTCAGTATTTTTCAAAATATAGGCTACTTTTTCGGACAAAAGTTGCGTTTTGCCAGTACCAGGGCCAGCCAACACCAAAAGTGGCCCTTCAAGATATTCTACGGCCTCTCTTTGTTTCTGATTTAATGGCATCTATTCCTTTCGTATTCTAGCCAATTCTGGCTAGCAAATCTTTCAAAATCACGGCATCTTCTGGAATCTGAATCTCGCCTCGCTTAATCTTCCTTAGTGCCGTCAGACCTTCGACGGTATTTGTGGGCTCGTATTCTGGATTCTTGCGCAGTATATCTCCATATTCATAATTGCGTGAAGGGTAGCCACAGGTTAGTTTGAGATCACCAATCCCACAAGCCAAATCCACGGTGCTTGGCTTTGCTCCATTAAGCTCTAATATCTCTTTCATCTCTATGGAAGTATCACCAATAAACTTCATCCACTCGGCAGTCTCTCTTTTTAATCCCAAAAGCCCCGCCAATATCGCATAAACATTCTTTAGTGACCCGCATAGCAGCACACCATTTTTATCATCCGTTAGGTCAAAAGTCAGATAATCCGTAGTAAACATATCTATCGCCCTATTATCAGTGGCGGTCAGCCTGGTATTCTTACCGGCCTTAATGTCCTCTGCAAACCCCGGTCCCGAAATCACCATCAAATCCCCAAAATCCCTAAACATCGTATCACCTAGTAACCCCTTGGTGGCTACGATTAAAGGCTTAATCTTGGGCAAATGTGGCAACAAATGCGGAACGGCTTTTGAGGGGGCCGCCAAAACAATCACCTCAGCACGCTCCACTACATCCTCCAGCCGCTCTTGCTCTAGCTTGGGATCATAATAATCTATGTCGTAGCCCTTTTCGGCAAGCACCCCACCCAGTGCCGTCCCAAAAGCCCCTGCACCTAGTATTGCAATTTTCATGGCCCACTAACTGCCCACCATACACCTAGTAGGAAAGCCGCTGTACTTAGTGTAGTCACCGGTACCTGGGAGGACATTGGAGCTAAACAGGTACAGATAGTACGAATTGCCGTTACTGTACGCAGTAGACGACCAATAGCGCCCGCTGCTGCCTCTATCGTTGGCTGACGCGGTAATGAAGTTGCCGGAGTAGAGAATGTTGTTAGGGAAGCTTCGCCAAGCCTTAGACATTTCTGCACCAGTAGGAGTAGTGCTAGACGATGAGCTAGCTCCAGTACCGCCTAGTTGTGTATCTAAATATGAAAACCCTCCAGAAGAAGCACCCTTACCAGTACTTCTACCATATGGTAATTTCCAACCCTTAGGACATATAGATGTACCAGCTGCTTCTGATGGAGTGTAGCCATTTGCGTCTACTGTAGTAGTATTGTAATAATTAGTATTAGCCATCGCCGCTGCCCAAGTATAGTAGTTACCGTAGCTATAAATGTTTTGGTTTGTTCTAGTCATATTAGCTACAGTAGTGTTAGGATTGGCAGTAGTGGCAGTAGGATTGGTATTGTTGTTGTTATAGCGTGGGAAACGGGAAGCTGGATTATTAGTAGTGCCAATATCAGTTAGTGTAGCTCCATTAATGCCTTTGATATCACCAGAACCATCAGACTTATATAGTGAGTTAGCAGTAGTGGAGTTAGAGAAATTAGCAGTTTCCGGTTCTGCTAGTCCAATAAAGTTACCATAGGTAGTAGAAGTGCCATAACCTTGTGCTAGTGAACCATCTGCATTATGTTCTGCATCATAATCTAATCTTAAGTTCTCTATCATCCAACAATTACTATCGGCTAGTTTGGCTACAGCATAAGTATCATTGTCTCGTTGGTCAGTTAAGGCTGTAACAGTACCTATAGGCATAGCAGTATCATTAGGACAAGTCCAGTCTTGAATGTATTCAGCAGACTTTACCCAAACAGCATAAAGTGATAAACCTTTGCTCATGTCACTTGGTGTAGTGATGTCTTGCATAGGACCATAAATATGATATCCTGCATTAGCTCCTGTACCATTACCATTTGCATCGTTCTCATTTAGTATCCAATCAAACTTATCAGACCAGCCTGCAAAGCCATAGCCTGGACGTTTGAAGTTGGTAGGCCAGAGGGTCACTTCTACGCTAGGACCAACCCGAGTGCCACTATTTCCTTTAGCGTAAGTTTGGTCCCCCATGGTATCCGTCACAAA
>JAFWNJ010000003.1 GCA_017510425.1 Candidatus Saccharimonadota bacterium | reverse complement strand
TTTCCATTGCTGATAAATGTCGCTCTGCCTTAAGCTTATTGCTTCTATATTAATCTTTGGTTCTGCTACATTATTAGCAAGCCCAACTGCTTTATTGCTATCTCCAGAATAGACTATTGTATATGTCCCTGAATAGTCAGCAGGATCAAAAGTTTTTCTAATTTCATTGTTCTTTTTATCAACTTGTGAATAATCATCCCTCACCCCCCCAAACCAATCCTGGAAGAACAAATAAAAATTCCGGTTTCCGTACGCTCCGCAATACGCCGTCCCATAGCCCGCCGCCAGCGCCCCTTCATTTGGCTGATACGGCGTATACCGATACAGTGCCGAAGTCGCAAGCGACCTAATATTCACCACCGACCCACCACAATCCGGGTTCGGATTATACTGCACATAGTTATTCCCCAAAGGATAATTCGTCCATCCGCCATCTAGCACCGTTCGGAACAAAGCCGCCGCTTTCCTCACCTGGTTTTTAAACCCATAATACTGCGACGAACATGGCGCCGTATCCGGACAACCATACCCAGTCGCCTTCCGGTAATCCCATTTATTCGGAATCGAATCTGTAATTAATGATGTCTCCTTCTGCAGCAATACAATCAACACCTTCGGGTTTATTCTGTAATCCTGCGCCGCCTGCCAAATGATATGTGCCGCACTCTCCCCCGACCCAATCACCTCACCATCTCCAAACAGCTCCTCGGACAAACACACAAAATGTCCATCCTTAAAATGCCACCCCTCCCCCGAACTCGCCGTCAACCTGAGATACAGATCATAATCCGTATTCTTGCACGAATTCTTCGCCGTTAGAAAAGCCTGAATCTCGCTCTCCGACATCGAGCTATAATCCCCCATCACATAATCCGAAATAATATAACCCGGATCAAAATCCGCTAAAGATGCCGCCTCCACTGAGTCATCACTATAATATTTCTGTTTCAAAAAGCTAAAACAAAACGCCGTCAAGAACACACTGAGCACCACCAGCCACAGCCTTTTACTCCTTCTTCTCACTACGCCATCATCATTAACCTCACGATATTTCATATGCCCACTTCTCCCCACACCACACCGGTCCTGTCACCGGCAGTTATGTTTATTCTTATTTCTATCAAGCCCGTCTCCCCAAGCTCCCCCATCGGAATATCAAATCCTTCGCAAGTCGCCGTCGTCACATTCGAAACCACATTCGCCACACTATTATATATAGTAGCACCATCCTTCATCAGGCTAAGCTCACATCTGCCCTCCTCCAAATACTGGTCAATGTTCATTCTTATCATTAAGCTCTCATCCACCACCCCAGCATAAGTAATTGCCCCCGATAAACTTTCACTCATATTTGGATCTTCGCCATCATATTGCTCTACCTTCGGCTTTTCAACCACTTCGCTCGTCTTATCTATCCCCCCATCTATTTCATCAGTGCCACTATCAATCACCGTCTCAACCGACCCACCATCATCCCTAAGTCCAGTATCATCCCCTTTTTCCGCAAAATAACTATTCCATACCAAATACACGATCACAGCCGCCGCCACAAAAAGCACCAAAAACACCCCCGAGTAAAGCCATTTTTTGTGTTTTTGATGTTTTTTTGCCATAAATTACAATTCTCCTAATTGTAATTATACATAAGTTCAATAATTTTGCAAGTTCAGCTAATGCCATCAACTTAGGCATATTTTAAGTCCAAGTTGATGGCATTACGGCTTAATTACTTATCTTATATATACTTTCAATATAGTCATATCTTTGCGAAATCCATTCCACCATCGTATTAACCTCTTCGCGAAATCCCTCCTCTCCCCACTTCTCTTCATCTTTTTTCACCAATCCCTCAATCTTATCAGCTGAGGTCATCACGCCATTTATAATCTCTTCCTTCTTCCCCAGTAGACAAGCATTAAAGACCCTTTCCACTTCATCCTGGAACTCCGGCACCTCCATTAAATTAAACATTATCTTAGCTAAAGCCCAACCCGACGACACCCAATTATCTAGTCCTCTTTTCACGTATTCCTCCTCACTCATCAGCTCCTCCCTCCGAATCATCGTCTCCGTCGGCGAATAAAATCTATCTCCTAGCCAATTCCCCCATTTACGATTCGCAAAAGCCAGGTCGAAGTCCCAGCCCGGCCCCGCATGAATTTTATCCTTCGCTCCATCCATGTAAAAATAAAAACTCGTCCAGTACGCATCCGGATTCACTATGAATTCCGACAGTAAATAATACTTCGCGAAAGATTCCACATCCGCCAGCTCTTCAATCTTAGCAAAATCCTTCTCCTGAATCGCTGCTTCCAGCAAATTAAACTTCTCCAAGAACAACTCCATAGCCAGCTCAGCATTATCATCAACCACCGCATCCTTTGCCACCAACTTGTCATCATTCAAAGTCGTATAATATTTTTCATTCGCCCAGTATAGATTATCTAGTTCCACCAATACCCCCAGCGGATCTTTTAGATTCACCCCGCTCTTACCAATTCCCATTTCATGCGTTAAATAATATAGCCCCCGGTATTCACCATCCATGTATAGTTCCACGAATCTCCCCTCCACGCTGTATTCCATCTCTAGCATCTTCGCCAGGCGAAACGCCGTCTCCGTCCTCAGTTTAGTATCATCCAGTGCATTAGCCAGTAGGCACCAAGTCTTCGCTTTACCCATACCAAAAAGGTCAATCTTCTCTTCAAACTTTATTCTATACGGCTTCTTTTTTTGAATCCATGTCCCATTTCCTCGCCCCTTTATCTCCACATTCGTAAAACTCTCAGCCTCGTCACTATTATATATAGTCACTTTATTCCCATAATACTTCGTCTCTTTGCTTCCCTCATCAATCTGCTCCACACTCACATTATTCAAACTAATATCAATGATTGGTACCCCACCATACTCATATTCACTACTCTGCCCGTTCCCGCCTAACAAAAACCATATCATCGTTCCTAGTCCCCCCACCACAAGCACAAAAACAGTAGTCAGAATCCAATCGACCTTTCTCATGTCACCATTTTACCACGAATCTCCCCCTATCTCAATCTTAAACCCACGCCCGTCAACTGGCCACCGAGTCTACTCCAAATCTAGTCCCAGTATTTCCGCCGCCTGGATCAGTACCTTCTTTTCCTCTTCCGTCACATCCATCATTCTCATCTTAAATAATTCTACCGTCTCTTCGTGCTTATAATCTAAGATTTCAAGCGACCTCGCCGCACCCGGCACCTTCTTCAGTACCCCCTTTTCGACCAAGTGTTCAATATGTTCCGCCACCGCCGACACCGACGATAGCCCCAATCCCGCCTGAATCTCCCGGTAAGACGGCGAATACCCCTTCTCTTCCGTAAAATCCTGCAAATAATTTAAAACCGCTAATTGTTTTTTTGTTAATTTAATACTCATATGCTATAATTATAAACAATGGAAAAGAATAAATCAATCGATGGGCTTGTCTCTCGTCGCACTAAAACTGCTTCGTCTCATAAATCTACCTCTAAAACCTCTGCGGCAAAGAGCACTGCTAAATCATCTAAGCAAATCACTCTTAAATCACGTAAAAAAACCACTCCTAAGAAGATCTCTGTCACCTCCGACCAGGACACTAAGCCTAGCATAGTGACCGAGGAAATCACCGAAGAGATCGTCGCCGTCAGCGAGCCTTCCGCTCCTCAAGCTACAGAATCTACCGAGTCGTCCGATGTCACTGCAGATTTTCTAAAACCCACCCAGGTTTTCGATTTCGATGAAAAGGACGGCAAACTCCAAGCCGCATCCACCGATGATGATTCCAAAACTCAGCCTAAAGAACTCAAAAAGTCTAAGCACCTAAAGAAATCCAAGAAACCAAAGAAAGCGAAAAAGCCCGTGTCCAAACTCCGCAAAATCATTACCACTATTTTATTAGTTATTGTCTTAATCCTCATCGCCGGCATTACAGGGCTTGTGCTTTGGGGCAATGACATTATTGCCAAAATCACCGGCGGCCAAGGTAATGTCCTAGATCTCATCAAGTTTATCGAACCTACCTACGAGCGCTTAAAGACCGACGAAAACGGCCGCACCAATATCCTAGCCTTTGGTACTAGCGGCTATAACATGGCTGGCGATGAAGGCGACGGCACCCACGACGGCGCCCAGCTCACCGATTCCATCATGGTTATTAGTTTGAATCAAGATACTGGCGATATCGCCATGCTTTCCCTACCCCGCGACCTTAAAGCATCCCCTACCTGTACCGCCACTGGTAAAATCAACGAAGTTTATTGGTGTAACGGCGGCGGCGGCGATGCTACCACCGAAGTTGAAGCCGAAGCAGCCCAAGCTCTTATGTACGAAGTTGGCGATATTCTCGGTCTGGATTTTCAATATTTCGCTCATCTAAACTGGGGCTCACTCGTCCAAATCGTTGACACCTTGGGAGGCATCAGCATTACTCTCGACGAAGGTATCTACGATTACTACTGGACTGGCGCCGTCTACGAACCAGGCGTTGAATACATCATTAATGGTGAAGAAGCCCTCGGTCTTGCTCGCGCCCGTCACGGTACCACTGGTGGCGACTTCAGTCGTGGTGCCTCCCAACAGAAGATCCTCGTCGGCATCAAGAAGAAAGTCACTGAGAAAGACCTTTCCCTTACCGATCTCGTCAGTCTCGCTTCCACCCTAGGCGAAAATGTCCGCACTAATTTCTCTCTCGACGAAATCAAATCCATCGCTCATTTATCTTATGGTTTTGATTTTGACAGCATGCGCCAGATCTCGCTCTATCCTGATTACATGACTACTGGCAATATAAACGGCATTTCTTATGTCCTGCCCCGTGGCGGCGCTGGCTACTACGACGCCATTCAAGAATACGTTGCTAAAATGTTAGATAACGATCCGCGTGTTTACGAAGAAGCCACCATCCTAGTATTGAACGCTACCGATACCTATGGTCTAGCTTCCGACGAGAAGCTCGCTCTCGAACAAGAAGGTTATGCTTATGTCGATACCGATAACGCTCCCGAAGGTGAATATCCAAGTAAATACACTCTCTATGTTCGTGATAACTCCGCTGGGGGTACCCAGAAGATGCTAGAGACAAGGTACTCCACCACCGCCAAATCCTACGAAGAACTACCAGAGACCATTAACCACGACTACAACTTCGTCCTCATCCTTGGCGGCCAAACATCCAGCGAAAATCAATAATATTTTAAGTTTTCTCGCCAATTTCTACGTGTTATCTCATAACTAAAGTGTTACCAAGAGCCATAGCTAGACATAATCTCTTTCTTAAGATTTATGCATAATCAGTTTATGGCTCTTTGCGAGTACTACTAAATCCCGTGGTTGTCTTCAATAATAAAGTGATAACCAAGTTCTCGTTGTACCTTTCTTAGTTTAATTGTTAATGCTTTTATTCTATCAAGAAGTTTTCTAGGGTTCAAGCTATTGTATTGTTTTATTAGTCTCATTTTGGTTTCATTGTCTATCTCGTCCTTTTCAAGTAATCGCCGAAATGGTGAACGGGCCTCATCATACTCTCTTACCCATTGCCCATTTGGCTTCCTATACTTCCTGATTAGCTTGAAAGTGGGTTGAAAGAAGTTATTATAAAGACAAAGATTATGATACAGTTCATTCAATATATCTACTGCCTCTTGGCAATCATAGCGTTCGTAGCCGATATATTTGCGTACTAGCTCATTATTACGTTCTTCTACATTGCAATTGTCATTCTTTTTACTAGGACGACTTCTGGATAGTTCTATTTGGTGTTCTGGCTTTCTACTACGATTCTTTTCCTTCACCCAGCTTATAAGTGTAGCATTAATAAATTCGTCACCAGAATCTGGATGTAATCCTCTCAACCTGAACGGCAATCGCTTCTCAATCCTCTTGATACTTTCTGTAGTAATCTCTGCAGTTTTGCCGAGCTGCGCTATAAGCTCTACCCAATATGTTTGCATTTCTACGAAGTCTACTGTATAAACCATTGTTCCCAGGAGCTTTTCTCCAGCATGTACTACTGTATCTACTTGTCCATAACCTAGTGGCATTTTAGTCCAATCACCATGAAAAATTGGTATAGCGTTAAGTAATTCAGAAGATCTAGTAGTACTAAAGCCTCGCACTAAACCTTCCTTCTTGGCCAATTGTACTAATCTACGGCGCATAGAGCCAAGTGACATAGATTCAAGTTCACGAGTAGCCTTCTTGGAAAACTTCCATTCTCTATCTCTTATAAATATTCTCATTGCTTCGGTAATTTCAGGATGTAAACGCTCTGCGCAAGGATAATTATACGCTTCCCAAATATAGCATAGTGCCGCATTGGCTTCAGCACTATATTTTTTGGGTCTGCCAGGCTTGTTGGGCAATGTACGATTATTAGCCTGAGAATAGGTATGGGGATTCTTGTTACTTCTCTTCTTCTTATTTGATTGCTTTTCTAATAAAATGTTCATTGTGCGAATAATGGATTTTCTAGGGCGATGTAGGACCGATTCTAAGAGATTTAAGATTTCGCCCTTCCTCTTCTTATCTCCTATACGGTAGTCATGCATTTGTTCACGCATTATTTCAATAGCCCCCATGCGTGAAAGCTCATATTTTAGTTTATAGTCTTTACTCATATGTTGTAAATTTTACAATAGAATTTGAGTAACACTAATTATGAAATAACGGGGAATATTTTAGTAACATATTTATGAAATAACGAGTACTTTTTCGGTAACATTAATTATGAATTAATGCGATTCTATTGACATTTAACCACAAACACTATAATATATAGACAGATAAAGGTCATATATTAACAAACAGGTGTTTTAATGCAAAAAGTTTTGAAAATAAAACTGAGTCTTGGTTCATGCCTTTCTGGGGCTAGTGTTTTGTTCTTTGGTCTTAGTACTGTCGCTGGCCTTAATTCCTCTCCCGCCTCCGCCTACACTGCTTCTATCACTACCTCCAGTTCTATTAACCTAGATGTCTCTCCAGCTGGAGATGGTACTTCTATCCATAGTGAATCCATTAATATAACCTCAGACTGTAGGAATGGTTATAACCTCACTATTGCAACCCCCACTGGTAGTAATCTCTACCAGTATGATAGTGTTAATGATACTCTAGATTCTACTGCCTCCTTTACTGCAGTAGATGGTACTTCTAGTCTTAGTAGTAATAACAATACTAACAAATGGGGTTATACACTAGATACTACTCCCACTAGTTCTACTATCTTCTCGCCATTATCTTCTACTGAATCACTTGATATGTCAACACTTTTTCGTACAATTTTTTAAGGAATTAGCATAAACAAAATTCGCATCAGCTACTTGTTCACATTGTCGCCGATATTGAATTGGCGATACGTAATTTAGTGATCCGTGCAATCTCTCGTAGTTGT
>JAFWNJ010000029.1 GCA_017510425.1 Candidatus Saccharimonadota bacterium | reverse complement strand
TGTATCTTTTACAATACCAAAAGACCTCATTTTAATCATCGTAATCCAGAAAACAAAAACGTACAAATTCCGCCATTAAGAGCTTATATTTATATGCTAAAATTGGATCAGGAAAAGTCTAATATGTTATGGACGCATACAAGCTATTGACATTAATAGCCTTCTGAGGTAAAATAAAAGTATTGAAGTTCACGAGGGCGAAGCATTCGCTGAGACGGGAACTTCTTTTTTATAGTAATCCAGTAGTCTCGCCTTGTTATCCTCTCTATAGATTATTAATGACTGCCCAATTTACCATCACCAGATTGCATATGAATCGGCATTTGGCCGATTTTTTAGTACTCTGCATTCATCATCAAACAATAAGTAGTAGCTATGCCGTCAGTTTTAAGAACTTTTCTTCGCCACGCATTGCGATTGCGAAGTATAGGAATAACGCAATAATTAGATATACTGCATTAATGATTAATAATCCAGCTATTTGTCCTGCCAGGAAAATTGTGGTAAATATTAGCGAAACGGTCAAAAGTACCATCCCGAGTCCGAGAAATGTCGCTGTCATGACACTCGCACTCTGCCTCACTACCACAGTATCGTTATCAGCATCAAATCGCGGATATCTGAGGTTAATCAAGATACCAATTAACTCCGTCACTAGTGGGAACAGTATCACACCGACTAGGACCAGAATTGTCTCTAGTACTCCAAACTGAAATCTTATCGCCATCACTAGGCTACCGAGTGCTGTCACGGGTACAATTAGAATCATTGCGGTTAGCACTTTGGTCATAATCACCTTAATTCCGCTAATTGGTAGAGACTTGAGGATATTAATGGCTCCACCCTCCAACGAAATCATTGTCGCTGTAATACAAGTTAGCAGGCTAGCAAACGCTACCATCGCAAATGTCATTCCAGGCAAGAATGATTTCATCTGTTCAACAGTAAGTGGGAATTTGTCGGTTGAAGATAAAAGCGAATTGGCCATATCGTCAAAATTAAAACAAAGAACTCCTGTTGCTATTGCAAAAAACACTAATCCCATCGCCGTGTTCATGAGCAGTACAGGAGTATTAAAATAGCGTGTAATCTCCTTTCTGACCATTGCAGAAGTTTGACTGTGTCGCACGAAGGAATACTTTGCCTTTATGCTTTCGGTTCGTTTTGCTATATTGAGTCGTGAAATGATTCGGAAGCAGTACCGGCTGACTATAAACACCGTCAGCGCCAGTACTACAAGATTAATCGCGATGAAAATCAAATACTTCAGCACATCGAACTTCGTTACAAGGTCGATGAAAGTCGATGCCGGGTAATAGTATTCTGTAATTTTGTTGGAAAACGCCACCATTCCACCACCGTCAATATCGGGAGACGAGTCAAGTAAGAAAACCAGCCCAATTGAAGCAAACATCACTACGAAAGAGAATACAACTTGGAGAAAAGTCTTGTGTTTAAACCTTCCTGATGCAGCTGCAATTACTAGTCCGATAAGGCAGGCCACCGCCATTGGTATTACTGGTATTAGTATTAACATGGTCACCGCCACCAGGTAGAACGACATTCCAACATCTACGTTCGTTGCGTAAGCAACAACAGCAGGCAAAAGGAAAATTAAGCAATATATCATCTCAAATAAATAAAACTTGATCATTCGCGCAAAAATAATAGTAGATTTCTTAATTGGCATAGCGAGCAGCGTGTCGTTATCGCGTGGTTTGAACAATAAATCTATGGCCTTATAACTGCCCTCCATTACGATAATGAGTGTTGTGATCATAGTATATATTGAAAGAATCGTTGTCTCAGCCCCAGTCTCTTTCAGCTCCGCCATCGTTGCATTTCCGCTAAGAAGCATCAGTATCCCCATAAATACGCCCAGCACAAAAGGCATCACGCGCCTAGAACGCTCAGTCTTGCCGCGATAGTTAAAAAGTTGCACCCCACTTGACATCAATGCTTTAAGTAGGGAAATAAGCTTATTCATTATTTACCCTCAAGCTCCAGGAATACTTTCTCAAGCGACTTATCACCACGAATCTTTTTCATGTCGCCTACTTTCACAATCTGGCCTTTCTTCACAATAGCTACTCTGTCACACAATTTTTCGGCCATATCCAGGATGTGAGTAGAGAAGAATATCGTTCCACCATTTTTTACTATTCCCCTCATTACCTCCTTCATGTCAAAAATTGCTTTCGGGTCCAACCCTACAAAAGGTTCATCCATAATAAGGATTTTTGGTTCATGCGAAAGCGCAGCAATTAGGGCTATTTTCTGCTTCATGCCATGCGAGAAGGATCGAATGGTATTGCTAAGCTCACTCTCCATATTAAACATCTCGGCATAGCGTCGGATATTTGGCTCCCTTACCTCTGACGGGGTATCGTACATATCGCAGATGAAATTAATGTATTTAATAGCTTTCATGTCTTCATATAACTCTGGATCATCTGGAATATAGGCCATTTTTCGCTTGCATTCTAAGGGGTCTTCTTGGATCGACTTACCGTCAATCAGTATCTCCCCCTCCTCAAAATCCAAAATCCCACAAATAGACTTAATCAGAGTGGTTTTACCAGCGCCATTATGCCCGATAAACGCAAAAATCTCCCCCTTATTAACCTCAAAAGACACATTGTCTAGCGCTTTCTTAGTCCCATAAAACTTACTAACATTTTTTATCTCTATCATATTATTATTATACCACCAACTATCAAAGCACAAAAAAGCGGAACCGCCCGGTGTTTAGGGGGCGGTTCCAAGGTCATACATTATTTTGAGTAGTCCTCGCAGTTTACCTACTCAAAACTAACCCCATTTTATCTCACGAAATGCATATTGTCAATAGCTTTTTCCACAAAATGTGTAAAAAAGTACTTAAAATCTGTTCGGCTTTTTCCACAATATTACAACATATTTTAAAGAATTAGCATATTGACAAATAATAAGCACTATGGTATAATAAGCTCATAGTTATTAATTTAACATTTTGGTGGGCAGATAGGAGTTCTAGATGTCTGGAACTAAAGCTGGCGGCATGAAAGCTGCTGCTACTAACAAAGCTAAATACGGCAAAGAATTCTATGCTCGTATTGGTAAAAAAGGTGGCCAAAATGGTCACACCGGCGGATTTGCTGCCAACCCTGCTCTTGCACGTATTGCAGGTGCCAAGGGTGGTCGTATCTCCCGTCGTGGCCCAGCTAAGAAAGCTGCCTAATTAAAATAGCATTACGCTTGAAACGAGTATCATCTCATGGGCGGGTGGTGTCGTCGGAGGGGGTCCCCCAAAAATGCATGTGTCATTTTTGGGGGAGGAGACGGCGACAGGACCCGCCCAGAGATAGACAGAACTTGTTAAAAGAATAATGCTATTTTTTGTTGTTTTTGAAGTTTTCACAGGACGGGCAATGATATCGACCATCTGGTGTCTGAAATCGTGTTAACCCGCATTCCGGGCAACGCGATTTTTTGTGCAGCCAATCCCTGTAAGTGTCCAGTTCCGTCTGAATGAAATTCTCATCTATTTTAATAAAGTAATGAGCCGCGAGCTCCTGGGCCTTTTCCCAGGCATCGGCCTCCATTCGGAGCCTTTTTATATCGGTGTCAAAAGAGCGATGTTTAAGCAGTGCATGTGCCAGTTCATGCAGTAATTGGGGTTCCCAATTGGCCTCTTCCGTGCCAACGACGATCGTCCTAGGCGGTCGGAAAGAGAACCGCTTACCAGAGACAAATCTGAACTCTGGATAGTCTAGTTTAATCTGTTCTAATAACTTTTCATTCATTTGGAAGCTGCACTAGTATCATTCTGTTGTTTGGCATATAGATAACAGCCATAAATTACGGATTCATTCGGGCGTTTCGGCCTCTTTAGCTTCACATCAGGATATTTGGGTAGGAACTTCACATATAACTTAAAGATTTTCCCAAGTGGCCCCCCTAATACGATAGTGTCAGGGTGATACTTTTGGATGACATCAGGAAGTCCTAGATTAACCCGTGCGGCAATATCCTTAAGGATGGCCTTCTTGCGTAGATTAGTGGCATAATCAACATGATAGTGCCTCTCAAGAGCCCTAGCAGCAGCTATGTCCTCCCATTCCAAACGACTTCCATCATAATCATATAGCCAATGTCCCGGCTCAAAATCATTAGAGAGGGGAAGAATGGTATTTTTCTCGACAATTCCGCCGCCAATCCCAGTCGAAAAGGTTAGAAAAACAGTCCTTCCAGGAATCCTATGGCCCTCATAAAGTGTGGCTAGATTAGCATCGTTTTCAAACCAAATTGGGCAACCGAACAACTCGTTTACAGGGGTAAAAATATCAATCCCATCCCAATTACGATTGCCAAACTTGACTGAATAATTTTTTTGTACAAGCCCAGGAATCGCCACGACAATCGACTTGATTTTATACCTCCTAAACTGCTGCAACGCCTCAGTTAGGTCATTAATAAAAGTCCTAGACCCCTGTGCAGTCTGAAACTTCCGACGTCTAACCACCCTACCTCGCTTCGAGAACAGCGCAATCAACGTCTTAGTGCCTCCAATGTCTATCGCAAGATACATACCTTGATTATAGCACAGAAATTTGCTATAATTAATCGTAGTTTTAGATTCACTCATCAGTAGTTAATTGATGGGTATATGCTCCAGCAGAGCAACGCATGGGCGGGTGACGCTTTTGAAGGGGGTCCCCCGCGAGAGCCGAGCGGGGGAAGAAAAAAGCGGCAGGACCCGCCCAGCGCATGACTGATAAGGTTTATCAAGTACTGATGAGTGAATCTAAAGAAAGGATTTTTTAATTATGGCAGATGCCAAAAAAACAACAATGGATGATCTCCTTGCGGAGAACGAGGACTCATTCAAAAAAGCAGTCGCAGGAGACACTGTAACAGGTAAGGTGTTATCTGTTAAAAAGCACGAGATTCTAGTCGATCTAGGCGCTCAGGGCGTAGGGTTAATTCCACGTCGTGAAGCTTCTTTCGTCAAGAATCTTAACGTAGGCGATGAGGTGACGGTTTCAGTGATTGAGGCCGAAATGGACGACGGATATGTCCTGCTTTCTCTTCGCAAAGCCGTTAAAGACAAGGGTTGGGACGAGATTTTATCTAAGCTCGAGAATAACGAGACGATAGATGTCACTCCGTTTGATGCGAACAGAGGTGGTTTACTGGTGGAGTACGAAGGTATTCGCGGTTTCTTGCCAGTCTCACAGCTTTCGGCTGAGCACTACCCACGGGTTGGCTCTTCGGATAAGGATGAGATTTTGCAGAGACTCAATTCTCTAGTAGGGAAGACTATTAAAGCTCGCATCCTAGATGCCAACAAGAAGGAAAATAAGTTAATCCTTTCTGAGAAAGAAGCCATCAAAGACGGACTAGCCGAGAGATTCGCTGAACTTAAAGTTGGCGATGTGGTCAAAGGTGTGGTTACCGGTGTCGTTGATTTTGGCGTTTTTGTGAATGTCGACGGCATTGAGGGACTTATTCACATCTCAGAAATCTCATGGGAGCGTGTCAGCAATCCTTCGGATTACGTCAAAGTTGGCGATATCATTGAAGCCAAGATTATTGCTATTGATAAGGAGCGCCTGTCTCTTTCGATGAAGCAATTAGTCGAAGACCCTTGGATTTCAGAGGTTGAAAATCTTAAGAAGGGCGCCAAAGTCGAGGGTACAGTCACAAGGATTACCCCGTTTGGTGCATTCGTGCAGATCTCTCCAGCCGTGGAAGCTTTGGTTCATGTCTCCGAGCTGGGTGAAGGCTCCGACGTAGATCCTGAGAAAATTTTCACTCTTAACGAGCGCAAGAGTTTCAAAGTGCTTGACATTGACAAAGAAGGTCGCAAGATCTCACTCTCAATCGCTAAGAAATAGCATAGTAACGCATAAAAATAGCCCCATTCGGGCTATTTTTATATCTCTACCAAAATATTCTTGCTTATGATATAATCAAAGTACGCTATTGCTACGGAATTCATTAATATCGAGGGACATAAAGGCAAAATTTTACATTTTGCCGCTGTAGAGGCGGAGCGATGTGATAAAATTTATTATCACATCGCGAAGCTCCCGAGATATGATGAATTCTGTAGCAATACAATTGACTATAATAAGGAGTTATTTTCGTGAAAAACCATAAAAAAGAATACAGCGCCAAACCGTGGCTCAAATACTACGACGAAGAAGGAATCCCTAGTAATATCGACTATCCAGATTGTTCCATGGTGGACATGGTCATGCAATCAGCCGAGAAATGGCCAGATAATACCGCCTATATTTATTACGGTCACAAAGTCTCGTATAAGAATTTCGTCCGTAAAATCGAGAAAACCGCCCGCGCCTTGAAGAATTACGGCGTTAAAGAGGGCGATCGGGTTACTATCTGTATGCCCAATACTCCCGAGGGTATTACGATGGTCTACGCTGTTAATATGGTTGGTGCCATCTGTAATATGGTTCATCCACTGTCCTCTGAAAAAGAGCTGGAATACTATATTAAAGTCGCTGAGTCCAAGTATGTACTCGTCATCGATGCTGTTTTTGATAAAATTTATAAGCTCCGTGACACAGCTGGGTTGGAGCGGATTATTGTGGTTCGCCCTTCTGATGGTCTAGGTTTCTTGAAGAAAAAACTTTACAACACTCTACATATCAAGAAGGTACGCCTCCCGCTAAACGATAACAGGGTTGTGCTGTGGGAAGATTTTATCGCGAACTCTTATTTCTACCAGGGGAACTATCACGAAGAGCGCGGCGGCGATGACCTTGCCGTTATCATGTACTCTGGTGGCACCACCGGTGCTCCGAAGGCCGTCATGCTGTCAAATCTTAACATCAATGCAGAGTCCATCTGTGACGGTGCCATGATTCGCCAAGTCGTCCCAGGAGCTACGGTGCTTTCCATCTTGCCTCTGTTCCATTGTTTCGGGCTAGGTGTCTGTATTCACACTCCGCTCTGTAGAGGTATGGGCTGTATCCTGATTCCGGCCTTTTCCCATAAGCAGTTTGCTGATATTATTAAAAAGAACGAACCCAACTTTATCGTCGGAGTGCCTACCCTGTTTGAAGCCCTGATTAATACCAAGTTGAAGCCCGATGACCTCAAGTCGGTGACCGCCGTTATTTGTGGTGGTGATGCTTTGAACCAGACTCTCCGCGACAAAGTCAATGAATTCCTAAGTAGCCACGGCTCAAACGCTAAAATCCGCGTTGGCTATGGATTAACTGAAGGATCAGGTGCTGTTTGCCTTTCGCCAGAGAACACCTTCAAAGACGGCATTATCGGAGTGCCGTTTCCAGATATGGATTTCAAGATTACAAAGAACGACACTTTTAAGGAATTGAAGGCTGGCGAAGAAGGTGAAATTTGTATCTCTGGTCCACTAGTAATGATGGGGTATCTTGGCGATGATGCTGAGACCGCTCAGACTATTCGCTTACATGATGACGGTAAGCTTTGGCTCCACACGGGCGACATTGGTTATCTGGGAGATGACGGGTTAATTTACTTCGCTCAGCGCCTGAAGCGTATTATCATTTCTTCTGGTTACAATATCTATCCAACCCACCTCGAATCCGTCATTAATTCCCACGAAGCCGTCCTCACCTCTACCGTTATCGGTATTGATCATCATTACAAGGGTCAAGTACCAAAGGCCTTTGTGGTGTTAAAGCCAGGCTACAAGCCAGGCAAGCGCCTAGAGCGCGAAATCAGGGAACTACTAGAACGCAACGTCCCAATCTATGCACTTCCTGTCGCTTACGAATTCCGCGACAAGCTTCCTACCACTAAGATTGGCAAGGTCGCCTTCCGGGAGCTTGAAAAAGAAGAGAAAAACAAGAAATAGTATTATTACAATGTCATTAACTTAAGCATGCCCAACAACAAAGTACTTTCAGGACACGCTCCGGGCCGCTCAGGCCAAGTCTTCATGTTCCTGAAAGTACTTTGTCTGTTGGGCTTAAAGTATGCTTAAGTTAATGACATATTAATCACCGCCATTATAATAATCAATGGACTTCTTTACCAGTTCAGTGATTATCTCGCGATTCTTTAGATATTCATCAAACGAATCAATCTTTAGTTCGTACATATTGATACGGTCGTCGTAGCTGGCATCTAGCCCTGCATCTTCTAATTTCTCAAGTAAAGCGCCATGATCTTTGCCGCGCATGTTGATTTTGATAAATTTCTTCTTAGGCTTAAAATTAATTACGTTTTCTACTTTACCATCTTTCACGGTACCGATATAAAACTTATTGTATTTCAGTTCGTAACCCTCTAGCAAACTAGAAAGATCGCTGAAAATTTTATCTACCTCTTTTAATTTGCTCGCCGAACTACGCTTCTCCCAATATGTACGATCGGTTGGCTCAATCTCTGTCTCGTCTTCATCCATTGTGATGCGATCAATAATCTTAGTGAAGGTCAGCGACACGTTGCCATTCTCCGCTTTATGGGCTGCCAACTGAATTGCAATTAGCGGGATATGTCCATTGAAAAGTGAAATTACATTCATGAATCTACCGGTTATCTCTTCGGCCACAATTACGGCGCAGTGGTCACATTGTTGGTTCCGCTTGCGCTCATTGTCCCAGTATTCAATCGTTCGGATAATATGGCTAGGATCGGTTGGCCCCAGTTGTACTTCTACCTCATAGCGTGTACCACTATCGTTCATGAATAGTAGATCCAATCGCCCACCAGCGGTCTGGATCTTCTCACGCTGAATCGGCACGAGATCGCCCAGTCCAAGTACGCTAGGGTTCTCGTAAAGATAGCGCTGTATCATGTCTTCATTAATGCGAGGATCGTTTTTCAGGCTAATCCTCTCAAGATTTATTAGCTCTGTCATTTTGTCTCCTGATTTAATTACTATAATTATACCAAAAATCCCTCTTTTCTGGTAGGCGGGTAGCCTAAAACAGTTTCTGTAGGGCTGACCTCTGGAAGAGTATGGTGCGACGATGATGGCGGGCGTATTTTTCGGCATTGGTCAGTTTTTCGCTATCGCAACCAAGCTCTAACAGCTTCATCTTGATGTTCTTCAGGGCAGGGAATTCGTTCTCCTCGGTAATGCCTTTACTCATGGCTATGAACATATCCGTTAGGGTACCAATCGGCTCTGCGCCAAGATTTAGCGCCTCGGTGGAGACGATTTGTGCAAAATCATCGAAATGCTCATCAATATACCCCAAAATAAACTCACCCACGCCAATAGTGTTAGGTGTTATAAGCAGTGACTCGAAGGTCGCCAGTCTCGGAACTCCATTTATTCGTGCTCCTGTATCTGTGCGGAATAGCTCATCAAGTAGCAGCTCCGCCTCTTTAATGCCAGAAGGATAGGACAGATAGCTGCAGTAATCCTGCGGCTCGATTGTCTTTAGAATCGTCTCAAACTCTTGTTTCGCGCTCAGTCCCCTCAAGGTATAAACAAAAGCTCGCCGCCCCAGACTCCCAGCTTTATAACCTATATGCCGAGCATTAGCATCCAGGAAAGACTTGATCTCTTGATTGCGCTCTGTAATATCATCAAGGCTCATCACGAAGCTCAGCGCATCATCGAAAATCTTGCTCGCCGACTCATGTTTGAACTCGATTTCATCTCTATGCAGTATCGGCCATAGGCTCCCCACTCTTGGCCAGTATATCGCATACATCATGTCACGGTATTTCTCCTGTGTCTTCTCATTTTCCTCGAGGTAACGCCAAGCGCGGTCGAGAATCTCGCCAGAGAGCCAAAATAGTTCATCAGTATGTGTATGATTGAAGTCATCATTTGGCATTACCTCCACTATGCGCACGACGGCTGGTAGTATATCAGAGAAGGGAAGCTTATCTTCATTTAGGAGATAGTTTGCCAGATAAAAAGCCACCACTTTGCCGTCTGGGTTGAATGAGTTAGCTGATTTCTCCAGAATTTCTTTGATAATTTTAGTATGTTCAGCCTTGGAGAACTCTACCAACACTGGCTGGTCGAACAATTTTTCTAAGCTTTCTGGTTCAAAAACTCTCGTAGTGACATGATTCGGCACGACGGTCTGGAGTATGGAGTAGATTTCTTCGATGCCTTCCCCTAGGGATTTCTTAATTCGTTGAGATAAATCTATAGTCTTCTTATGTACCATCTGAGCAAATATTTTATCCAATTTGTTCCAGCCAAGCTTTTCGGAAATATATTTCAGCCGATACTTAGAAAGCGCCCTCGCTCCATCCGTGAGGTCTTGATTGTTTAAAATATAATCTTCACCGGAAAGATGTCGGAGGCACTGCACGGCTTTATAATAGTCAAGCGCTGTGATATCTATCCATCTCTCCCCTGCATCGTTTCGTCGGATTTGTTGGCAGTACTGTTCGTAGAAATATGCTTCATCACTCGAAAGCCTGAACTGGTTCTGATTAAAATAGTCCTCTAATAACTCAATTGACACCTCTCGCTCGGCAAATTTTGCCACAACATGGTCATACACCCCCATGCAGGAAGCCGGAATCTTATAGGTGTCTTTCTTCGTATCCTTGTAGATAAACGTAGCATGATCATCATCGCGCGAGAACTTTACCTGTGGCGCTGATGTTTTATAGGCATAATTGCCATATCCAGCATATTCCAAGATTAACGCTCCATTTTTCTCTAGATTCTTTAGATATTCAATCGTCTCACCGTAGATTTTAAGATTGTTCTTATTGTTAAATATATCGTCAATCAAGTAGAATTCTAGTTTCTCATCTTCCAATGTGAAGATTCTCGCCGTCCCACACGCCCCCATCGCACCTTCTTCCGCAAACTCAGCATAAAGAATGCTCTCTGGCTTAATGGCTTGTAAAACTTTCTTAGTGATTCGAACGGCCTTCATATCTTATATTATATCACAGGGACTCTTGGACAAGAATGCAGTGTTATTAACTTAAGCATACTTTAAGCCCAATAAACAAGATATCTTCAGGAACATGAAGACTTGGCCAGAGCGGCCCGGAGCGTGTCCTGAAGATATCTTGTTTGTTGGGCATGCTTAAGTTAATAACACTACATTTCACGTCGTAAAAGTGCTAAAATAATCATTAGCTATTAAGGAATAACAAACAACATGAAAACGAGTGGGTTGACAAAAAAGAGAATGGCTAACGAGCGCTTCAGAAAGAACGAACAAGCCATTCTGGCCGCCTATTATAAGCTCAAAGACTACCCCGGCGCTAAAAAACTTGCTCACGCCGCCGGTGTATCCCGCACTACACTTTACCGACATCACAAAATCATCCAAGCTATCCCCGTAGATTACGAGGATTTTCTATTTAGGACATATAAAGAAACAATCAGGCATTATCTTGTTGAAGATGTTCCCATCAAGACCCTGTTTCTACGCACGCTGGTCTTTATTCACTGCAATAGAGAGATAATTCAGGCCCTTTTTAGGGCGCACCATAAAGGAATCGTCGAGAAGATACTTGATTATTTGAGGCCCAGAACTACTCAGGACTGGTGTGCTGCTAGTAACCCAGATAAGGTTTACAAAGTTTATAAAAACGAAATCATGGGGATTATCGAAGAATGGAATAAGCAGGGTCTTTCCAGGCAAGATATTGGACTAATACTAGATAATATCCTCTATCTTACCGAATCAGCTTATCGGAGCCTTTTGCCGTTACGCTGATTAAGAGGAGGAAAGCCTGTCAGGTTTTATCTCAGCCCAAACTGCATAATAACTTTACACATGTGGTAAAATAAAACCATGTTCTGGAAAATTCTTATAGTATTATTTATTTCCATGGTGCCACTTATCGAGCTTCGCGGAGCGATTCCGGTTGCCGTCGGTATGGATCTCGGTCTTCCTGAATGGCTAGTGCTAATAGTTGCCATTATTGGCAATGTTATCCCAGTGCCGATTATTTTCTTTTTCGCTCGTATGGTTTTGGAATGGGGGAGTAAATGCAAATGGAAACCATTTAAAGAGTTCTGTGATTTTTGTCTCAAAAAAGGTGAGAAGGGTGGGCAGAAGCTGCTGCAGAAAACAGGGAAATACGGTACGTATTTTGCATTGTTTCTATTTGTCGCCATCCCACTTCCGGGGACAGGCGCCTGGACTGGCACTCTGGCCGCCAGCATCCTAAATCTTGATTTTAAGAAAACCATGGTCGCTATCATTGCTGGTGTCCTACTTGCCGGTCTCATCATGCTCGCCATTTCGCTCGGATTTTTCAAAGTTCTGTTTGGTGGATAGAATTGCATCTTAAGGTTCGAGCCTAAAAAAGCCCGGAGGACCTTTAGACGGTTCCTATCTAGTCCACTGGAGCACGCTGATTATTCAAGATTGAAAGGCGCCAGATTGGTGTTTTCTTCGCGTGAAGCGCGTCTTGGTGGACGAGCGAACACGAAAAAACGCCGAGATGGCGCCTTTCAACTTGAATAATTGGCTCCCGGGACTGGGCTCGAACCAGCAACCTCGAAGTTAACAGCTTCTTGCTCCACCATTGAGCTACCCGGGAATAATGAACGTATCCCCATTATAGCATATTTTCTCATTTTGTGATAAAATTAATGGAGATTGGGGACAAATGGAAGAAAAAACGATTCAAATTGCTGGTTCTATTACGGTAGATGAGCTATCTAAAGCCCTTGGTCTTTCTGTGACCGAATTAATCGGTACACTTTTTAAGAATGGCATTGTCGCTACCATTAACCAGAGACTCGATTTTGAAACTGCCAGTATTATTATTGACGAGCTTGGTCTTAAGAATGTTAAACTGGAGCGCAAGAATACCTCAACTAAGACTTCTGACCTTCATAGGGAACTATCAGACAAGGCAGTTTTACGCCCTCCGGTTGTTGCGGTGATGGGGCATGTCGACCATGGCAAAACCACCCTCCTAGATACCTTGCTCAATAAGAAGACCGTCGACGATGAGGCCGGTGGTATTACTCAGCACATCTCGGCTTATCAGTTGAAACACGATGATAGATTAATCACTTTTCTTGATACTCCAGGCCACGAGGCCTTCGCGGCCATTCGCCAGCATGGTGCTATGTTGACCGACATCGTTGTGATTGTAGTCGCCGCCGATGATGGCGTCAAGCCACAGACGGTCGAGGCTATTAACTTTGCTAAATCCGCCAATGCTAAGATTATAGTTGCGATCAATAAAATAGATCGTGAGGGTGCCGATGTTAATCGTACTATGGCTGATCTGAGCCAGAACGGATTACAACCCGAGGAATGGGGCGGCGATATCGTTATGGTTCCGATTTCAGCTAAGCTTAATCAGAATCTCGACCAGCTCCTTGATATGATTCTCCTCACTGCCGACATTGAAGAGCTTAAGGCCGACATTGATATCCCTGCCGAAGGGCTCGTGATTGAGTCTCATATGGAGACCGGTAAGGGCTCGGTCGTTAATTTGCTGGTTACTGGCGGGGAGCTAAAGACGGGTGAGTTTATCGTGGCAGGCTCCAGCTATGGCAAGGTTCGCACTATGCTAGATTGGCAGGGTAAACCCAAGGGTAAAGCCACCCCTTCTACTCCAGTTACTATTACTGGCTTTAAGGAGCTTCCGAATTTCGGCGACAGGTTTATTGAGGTAAAAGACGAAAAGACCGCTCGCAAAATGGCTCTTCTCAATGCTCAGGCGATTGCTAATGAGTCGGCCGATGCTAACGTCACCAGCTCCGATCTCCTTCGCATGATGAATGTTGCCGACAATAGTAAGACCTTCAATGTCATCGTCAAGGGCGATGTGCTCGGCTCCGTTACCAGTGTGGTCGATAGCCTCCGTCTGATTGATACCCACGGCGAAATCACGCTCAACATCGTTTCTACCGGTGTTGGCGACATTAATGAGAACGATGTCTACATGGCCGCCGGAGAGAACACTATAATCTATGGCTTCAATGTCTCTGTTCCGATTAATATTAGTAAGATGGCAGCGCGCGACAATGTTCCGATTCGCACCTATCGTATTATCTATGAACTACTCGACGATGCTAAGCACGAGATGGAGAATCTCTTAGATGCCGAAATTATCGAGGAGGATAAGGGGGAACTGAAGGTCCTCGGCGTTTTCCGTACTGAGAAGACCAGTATTATTGCTGGTGGCGAAGCTTTAAAAGGTGACGTAAAGCCTGGCTATCTCGTAAGAGTAGTCCGTGATAAGAGATTCCTTGGCGAGGCTGAAGTTACCTCTGTTCAGAAAGAAAAAATGGACGTGAAAGAACTAGTCTCAGGTGAGACTGGTGGCTTGGCGCTTAAAACCACCTCTAAAATTGACCTACAAATCGGTGACCGACTGAAACTCTTTACGCGTGAGACTAAAAAACGTACTCTGTAAGACCCGCCCAGAGAGAAATGTATGTTTGGTAGGTCTCATCTAGTTGTGATATAATCAATCCATAAGGAGTATGATTATGCAATTTGACGACAAGTTTTTACAAGAAATGGGTCTCTCGGCTATGCCAGAGGATCAAAAACAAAAGTTCCTGGATTATGTACAGGAAGAATTGGAAGTTCGTATCGGCGAGCGTATCAGTAAAGGTCTGACAGAGGCTCAGTTAAGCGAGTTTGATACTATCACCGATCCAGCGGAAGCCGCCAAATGGCTTGAAAAGAACCGCCCTGACTATCGCGAAATCGTCAACCGCACTATCGAAGAGATGAAAGACGAAATTCGCGCTAACCGCGCTCGCCTTGTCGGCGCTCCGCAATCTTAATACAATTATTATTCAGCGATTATTTTCTATATCCGTTCAGGAATGCTTTCGCATCCATCGCTTTACGCCCCTCTGGCTGTAATCTGTCAATGGCCACGGAAGCACCGTCAGCACAGGGAATTGTCAGAGCCGCTGTCTCACCCTGCTCCAATATATGCGCCTCTAGAATAATGCATTTTACACCGTAGAACGTAAATTTTGGTTTCGGGAACCCCTGAAACGCCACGATTTTGCGGAAAGTTTGCGCTGCTGTGTCTGTTGCTGGAGTTAATTCACCCATGGATTTCTCTAATTTGCCGCAAAATGTCGCCTTGGAGTCATCTTGGAGGGTCGGCTGAGGCAAATCTGCCAGGTTTTTTACTATCCATTCTGCCCCTGCCTCTGCTAAAGTTTTATAAATTTCATCCTTGACAAGCGGCAAATCCTTCAGGGTTGTCTGATAGTAAATCGGCCCCGCATCCATCGCTTTCACTAGTTTCATTACTGACACCGAGAATTCGGAGTCTCCTGCTAGTATTGTCGATTCTATCGGTGAGGCGCCCCTGTATAGAGGTAGTAGAGAAGGATGAATATTAAGAATCCCCTCTGATTCGAACAAATCCAGCACATCAGATTTAATGATTACCCCAAATGAGGCCAACACTCCATGTGCTTCAGGATTTTCTTGTTTAAGCCTCTTTACTGTTTCTAAATCATCACGAGTCCGCGCATGAAAAATCACTTGGCACTCTCGCTCTATGACTGCTAATGCATATTCCGCTAAGGGGCCATTTCCGAAGAAAATTACTTTCTGCATTCCTCACCCCATAGCTTAGTATTATTTGCGATTTTCTTATCATAATCCACCGGAATCAAATCGCCTTTACTATTCATTTCGTAAAATGCATCCTTCACCCCCTTGATATGATCTATAAACAAGATTCCATCCAGGTGGTCAATCTCATGCAGAAGTGTTCGTGCCAGCTCATCTGTCGCCTTAATCCTGACCTCTGTACCGTCCTCAAGGCGAGCCTTCACCCGTACCTTAGTCGCCCGGGGAACCATACCATAAACCGATGGCACCGAGAGGCAACCCTCATAATCAGTCTTAATCTTGCCTTCCGCTCGAATTATCTCTGGATTGATAAGGGCCGTAAAGGTAGCCTTCGATTTATCTTCCATGTCATCGCGGATGATGATAATGCGTTTATTCACTCCCATCTGTGGAGCTGCCATCGCCGCCGAGAGCTCATAGGGGTGTTCCTTCTCCCAGTCCAGCGACAATTTTCGCATATCAGCAATAATGTCGCGAATCTCATCATCGATTTCGCGCACTTTCTCCGACTTCTCCCTGAGCCTTGCATCTGGCGTGGTAATTATTTTCATAAGCCTATTATACCACATATTAGAGGTAAATTAAAGATAGCCCCTAATCAGACCATAGAATAGCGAAGAATCGTGTTGTGTTTTGCTTGATATCTTCGCGGAGGGGGGCTAGTATTAACATAACGATTATGCTATTATTAAATTAATGAAAAGTCATATAATGAATATGAATAAACTAAATCTAATCCCACTAAGCCTAGCAAGTCTCACTATCCTTGCTGGCACTATCTTAGTTTCATCTGTCGTCTCCGCAGACGATTCCGTAGTAGATGAAATAAACATTACTGTTCCATTATCCTGTACTCTCAGCGGTACTGGTATGGACACTCATAATGCAGAGATAAATAATGGCACTTATAATTCCGCCATTGGCGAAACTACATTAAAAGTTTTCTGTAATGACAACGAAGGCTTTGCTATCTATGCTATTGGTTATACTGACAACGAAGAAGGGAAGAATGTCTTAACTAATTCTACATTAGGTAGTACATATGATATAACAACCGGCACAGCAATCACTGGTAATGATTCTAAGTGGGCTATGAAGCTAACCAAACTCACCTCCCCCACTCCAACTTATCCAGTCGTCATCGCCGGTAGTACCGAAGACTCACTAAAAGAGCAAGGTGACCCAGACTACTCCACCTTCCAAGAAGTCCCAGACGACTACGAAAAAGTTGCCTACCGCACATCAGCCACCGATACCGGCACCAATGCCGAAGGAACTACTCTCACCACCACCTACCAAGCCTACATATCTAAAACCCAACCTGCCGGTACCTATACTAGTCAAGTCAAGTACACCCTAGTCCATCCGCACGACACCGCTGCACCGCAAATCCCAATTTCCATTGAAGATGCCCTCAACGCAGCCGGCAAGACAAAATACAACGGCTATTATAAAATCCAAGACATAGCTTCCACTATCTGTGCCAATGCCAACCAATACGGTAGTGATGGTATAGCAGAAGTTATAGATGTTCGCGATAACAATATCTATCATATTGCCAAACTTGCTGATAATAATTGTTGGATGTTAGATAATCTAGCTCTAGACCCAACCGATTCTACTACTGCTGCTAATATGAGTGCAGCCAATACTAACGCTACGGCGGAAGCTATCTCTAATTATCTGAACGGTGGTAGCGTAGTGGCCGGATGGAGCCAATATGAAGTATCTGGCGTGATTAGTCATGATCCCGATCATTATACAATGTGGTTTAATAGCCCATTTATAAACAACCAAAGCCTAAATACGTTAGTTACTAGCTACGGTCCAGCTTCTGTTAACAATCAAGCTAAGGTAGGTATTTATTACAACTACTGTGCTGCATCTGTCGGTACCTATTGTTATGATATTGGGGCTGATGTTGATTTGCCAGATACTATCATAGACGCTCCACAAGACGTTTGCCCAGCCAATTGGCATATGCCTACTGGTGGTAGCACGGGAGAATACACTGCCCTTTCTTCTTATTACGATACTACCCAAAGCGCCTCAAACTCGGCTAGCTTGCAGTATAATTTATCTACATCTTTGTCGGGTCGATACTATTATTATAGCAGTGGTACTTCGAACTATCCAATAGATCAAGAGTCAAACGGTTATTGGTGGTCATCTACTCGCTCTGGTCCGGACGCAGTTTATATATTATCCGCAACTTCTGGGTTGATAAACCCATCACAGGGTTCAAGTCGTGAAAACATGTATACAATTCGATGCTTAGTGCGCAATTAGCTTAATAGTATAGCACCTTCAAAAAATGACATAAAACCTGAAAGAATTAAGAATAATTCAGATACCAGACTCTGATTACGCACATCAATTCAGGATATTCAATATGCCCCACAGGTAAACTCTGTGGGGCTAATTTGCCAAACCGATTTCAAACGATTAATGACATTAGGCAGTTATCAACTCACCCGAATCCAGCTCATAATCATTCATCGCCACACTTTGAATCGTCGGATCCTCATAGGTATTGTAGTAATAAGTTTGTGTCGCTGTCGAATATCCACCAGTATAAACCGTCTTCTCAAACTGCCCATCTGCCATCGCAGCACCGCCATCAATCATCGCTACCCCAGTTAGAGTATGGAATAGGCGCGATACGTTGGAAGCCTCATCAGATTGTACTGGATAATGGGTATTGAGATAGGCCACACGGATAAAACGGTCAGTGGAATAGAACCCACCGGGCAGCCCGCGCATTAGAGACCCAGAACCAAACGCTGTCATTTTAGCTTTCTCCCACTTGACTTCCTTCGGCATCTCTGAATCCAGATTCATATAGTTACGCAGATTCTCCTTATGCCAACCATAACCAGGCTGATTGGTCAGAACATCTACGTCATTTTCAAAAATTTCCATTCCGTTAGCGGTATATTCTACTACTATCGACCTCTTGGCATCACCAATAATCCAGTGTAGTTGCGATACGGGATACTGCTCATTGATTGGTTTTGCCACAATCGCGACATTCTGGAGAACTTTTTCGACTTCGTCCACAGTCTTAAAATTCAGCGCCACCCAGAGCGGGAATTCGTATGCTGCTACATTGGTTTTGCCGTCCACTGCGGTGGGTGCATACGCAGCATAACCAGGGAAGTTTAACCCCGCCACGGCCAACCCATGCTCATTTGCGCAGTCGAAATACAGCGGCGTGTTTTCAGCCACAATTCCCATACCGATGATGGCCGGTGAGTTCGCCATTTCGCCTAGGAATGCTGATTTATACTTATATCCTCTCGGCGTGATTACTACTTTTTGCCCGTAGCCGCAGGACCAATCTAAGTTGCGCCCGAAATACATATTTCCGGCATTATCACTAAATCTCACCCCTGTGCACATTTTACCTCCTATTTTTAAATATTTACTTCATTTTATCATAATCGCATTAAAACGCTAGCACAATTCAATGCTATTAACTTAAGCATACTTTAAGCCCAACAGACAAAGTACTTTCAGGAACATGAGGACTTGGCCAGAGCGGCCCGGAGCGTGTCCTGAAAGTACTTTGTTGTTGGGCATGCTTAAGTTAATAGCATTGAGTTAATTTGGTTCTTCAATCTCATTACGCTATAAAAGTCCCATCGGATCTAATGTTATCTTGAAACTCTGATCTAGCCCTTCGCACGCCTCTAGTAAAGCTTTCCGCGAGCGCGACCTGACGATAATTTGCCAAGTGTAGCCCTTGGCCGTTCGTTCATGAAACCCTGGCTGGGGTGGGGAAATCATTAGCCTCTCATCTTTAGTTAGTCGTTTCACGAGTTCTCGCACTTTTCGTAGTACTATCGCCTCTGTTTTCATAGTAATTTCTAGTTTCATTACGAACCGAAACGGCGGAAATCCTGCCCGCCTTCGCTTAGCAATCAAGTATTTATAAAACCCCAGATAATCTTCATCAGCTGCGAGTTTTAACACCGGATGCTCCGGCCGAAAGGTCTGGATAAACACCTCCGCCTTGGCCAAATGCCCTCGCCCTACCCGTCCAATTACCTGGGTTAGCAGCTGAAAACAGCGCTCTTCCGCCATGTAATCCGGTAGTGCTAATCCGGCATCTGCCTGTACCACCCCTACCGTCGCCAGCCGCGGTAAATCCAACCCCTTCGCCAGTGTTTGGGTTCCGACCAGGATATCGACCTCGCCGTCTCGCACTGCTGAGTATAGGGCATCCATACCTTCGCCCTTTTTATTATCCGCATCGAATCGTCTAATTCTCGCTCCAGGGAAAAGCTTACAAAGCTCTGACTCTAGCAATTTCGTCCCAAATCCCTTATGCACCAAATTTGGTGTTCCGCATTTCGGACACGCAGCAGGTACGTTTTCCGAAAACCCACATGTATGACAATGTAATACATACTCATCCGCATGCAGGGTCAGGGGTAAAAAACAGTTCGGACAGAGAATCTCTTCGCCACAGTTCTCACAGATTGTCAGTGGTGCTGACCCCCGACGGTTATGAAAAATCAGTGTCTGCTGGCCCTGGTTTAGGTTAGCCGAAATCGCCGTAAGTAGGGAATTAGAGAAATACTTATTCCTGGTAAAGTTGTCCCTATCTTTAAAATCGATAATGCTTATGGCGGGCTTTATCGCCGAGGACTTAGCTTTCTTAGTCAGAGTCACCACCGACTCTTGTCTAGAAGCAAGATAATAGTCTTCCACGGTCGGAGTAGCTGAACCAAGCACCAGGGAAGCTCCTGATGCTTTCGCTATAAAGCTCCCCACTCGTATTGCTGAATACTTCGGTGTATTCTCCTGATAATAGGTCCCCTCGTGTTCCTCGTCGATTATGATTAATCCAAGGTGGGCCACTGGTGCAAACAATGCCGATCTCGCCCCAACCACGATTAGAGACTCGTCCGTCATCAGAATTTTCTCAAAAATCAGATGTCTTTCCGCCTCAGTCAGCCTAGAATGTATCATTATCACCCTTTCACCAAAGCGCTCATTAAACACCCGCACCAGCTGTCCGGTTAGAGCGATTTCTGGCACCAATAGCACAGTAGACAAATGCCGTTCTAGCGCATTTTTAGCCATTTTGAGGTATATATTGGTTTTACCACTACCAGTAACGCCAAACAGCAGTTTCGTGGCTCCTGGAGCCTTCTGGAGGCCTTTAAGCGCCTTTTTCTGCGCCTCATTCAATCGAATTTCGGGCGAAACTGAGCCATGTTCGGTTTTTGCTGTAGTCGGCAGGTGACTCCCACGCTTCATCGAAGGGGGTTCGGAGCCTGGCAAGGCGAGAGGTAGCGCCAAAACCCCTGTGGCGACAGGGGTTTTGGACGCGCCCCGAGAGGAAGCGTGGGAGTCACCTGCGCCCAACAGAGAACTACCGAACATTTGTTCGGTTTTCCTCCGTTTTTTCTCAACCCCTCGCGGTAAAACTAGCGACAAGGCTGAGCCGGATGGGGCCAAGTAGTATTCATGTATAAACCGCACCGTGTCCAACAAATGTTTTGGCAGTGGCCTTGAATACAATTTTTTAATTATGGCTTTTGTTTTAAAATCCGGTTGTGCAACTTTTTTAGTTACTACACCCGGAACTATTCGTCGTCCGACCGGCACCGTCACGATTTGTCCAGGAAAAAGGGAATCGCTATTATCATCGCCATTGTCGCCGCCGCCATCATAGTGGTACGTTAGTGCTTCCACCTTACCTTCAGGTATTACCTCATAGAACATCACCTCATCTACCCCTTATAAACTATAAACTTTACCTTATTTCTTCTTGCTAGGCTCTATTACAACTTTGCAACATAGCGCCCAAGCCGCAATAGCTCCCACAAAATTACCCAATGCACACAGTAGTACCGTCCAGCTCAGCGCTCCCGCCACCCCCATCGTAATCACGTTTGCGATTGAGTGCTGAAAACCACAGAAGATAAATAGCGGCACCCCAATTAATACCCCCAGTGTCGTCCCTCGTCGGTATAACTCTACCGCTAGATACATAATTGCTCCGCACATTACTGATTTAAAGAAGAATTCTAGGTCAAGGTTCCATCCGGCCACTTTCCCTTCGGCTACCGCCACAATGCTACTATCTACAATACTAAATAACAGCCCAAATCCATACCCAGCCACCAGATTAACTGCTAGGATAATTAAAAGATCAACAATCGGTATTCCATCTTCAATCCAGAATCCACATTTCCCTGTAAAAAGGTTTAAGCCCAGAGCACATACTCCCAGTAATCCAAAAGCAAACAGGAATGGCCCAATCGGTTCACCAATTTTTAAGAGCACATAATCACCCAATCCAATCAAAAGACTCGCCCCTGTAGACAATCTAATCAAATTAGCATATCGCCTAATTATTTTCATTTATACCTCCGTTTTCCTTTATTATACTAAATCGCTTTTGTCTTTCAAGCATAAGCGGATTGAAGAAGAATTATAGAATCATAAAATCGTTGTAAAAAAAACCAAACCTTGTTATAATGGGGGAAGTTAAAGCGAGGAGATATGTTAGAAATATTTGTCACATCTAGAGTGCGCCGCAAGATTATCGTGGTTTTTGCTAAATATCCAGATTTTAAGACTCATGTCAGGGGTCTAGCCAAACTCATCAAAGAGGACCCCGGCAATATTCAAAGAGAGCTAGAGCGTATGGCAAAAGGCGGGTTTCTAATCGTCACCAAAAAGGGTAAAACGAAGATCTATCAGACCAACAAACAATTCCCAATTTTAAAAGAATTGCAATCCATTGTCATTAAAAGTCAAAGAGGCAATAAACCGTCCAAAACCATCGGATAACAGGGGTATAAATTGAGTAATATTTTTGAACAACTACTAAAAAAACGCCATTTTGACCAAGACTTTTTGCATCCCAAGTATGAGGCAGGGATTAATCCATTTGAACTAGCCGATATGGACAAGGCGGTCGAGCGCATCAAGCTAGCTCAGGAGAATCGCGAAAAAATCCTAATCTACGGCGATTATGATGTCGACGGGGTTACCTCTAGTGCAGCGATGAGGGAATCTCTTATTAACGTCGGTATTAACCCAGACGATATCGAAGTCATGTTACCAGATCGCTTTGCTGATGGTTATGGTATGAGCCCCAAGTTAATCAAGCATGCCAAGAAACAGGGTGCTTCGCTCGTTATTACCGTAGATTGCGGCTCGCGCAACCACACTATCATTGATGAATTAAATGAGCTTAAGATTGACACTATCGTCACGGATCATCATGAGACCGACGAGAGGATGCCAAATGCGGTGGCTGTCATCAATCCACATCGTAAGGATAATCCCACCGACTCCTTAAAAAACCTCGCTGGCGTAGGGGTGGTTTATAAGCTTGCCGAGGCGCTGGTGGATAAGCATATGATTAAGGCTGGTCAAGAAAAATGGCTGCTCGATCTCGTCCTGCTTGGCACCATCTGCGACAGTATGCTACTAACTGGCGACAATCGCCGCTTAGGTTTTTACGGTATGAAAGTTTTAGCAAAAACTCGTCGTCCGGGGTTGATTGAGCTAATGACTAGGGCTGGAGTTAAATGCTTAGATTCAGAATCCATTGGTTTTCAGATCGGCCCTCGCCTCAATGCCGCCGGTCGCCTTGACACCGCCGACCTTTCTCTGAATCTTATCTGTGCTAATAATCCAATTGAGGCGGCCCCTATCGCCGAGAAGCTCGAGCAGCTCAATAAAAAACGCAAAACCGAGCAAACCCAAGCTATGCGCGAAATCGAAAAACGCGGCATCAGTGATGATCCAGTGATTATCGAGACCGGCAAATGGCACGAAGGCATACTCGGAATCGTGGCGGGACACCTAGTCGAGACCTATCATAGGCCGGCTTTTGTCTTAACCGAGACTACAGAGAACGTTTTTAAAGGTTCCGGCCGTAGCTTTGGGGATTTTAACCTCGCCGATGCCTTGAGCTTTGCTAAAGATAGCATTATCGGCGGTGGTGGCCACGCTGCGGCTGCCGGGGTCAAGGTTTCAAGAGAGAATCTCTATAAATTCCGTGAACAAATCAACGAATATTACCGCTCGCTACACCTAACCAACCAAACAGATTACCTAAAGCAACACGCCGACCTCACTCTAGATGATTTTTCAGAGATAAACCTAGATCTTCTTGACGAATTAAGACAACTAGAGCCTTACGGGCCAGGGAACGAAGAGCCTATTTTTCGCCTCAAAAACATCAACCTTACAAATGTCACCCGCATGGGTACCGACCGTAACCATCTCCGCCTCGATCTTCGCGATAAAAACGGTAAATACCTCAAACTTGTCGCTTTCTACGCCCCTGAGCAGTGGCTAAATCTCGATCCCCAGTTCGATCGTATCGAACCCCTTATCAGGCTCACTGAAAACGATTTTAATGGCGTCAAATCCGTCGAAGCCCGCCTCCTCGATCTCGATATTCTTCAAAACTGAAACTACCTGCGGTTCCTGCCACTATGAGCTTGAATCTAGAATAGATCTTCTTGTATTATTTTCATAAAACCATAAAAACTATGTTATTATAGTTATATAAGAAAGGTCTATACATGAAATCGCTATATAGTAAAACACTACTAAGTTTACCAATTATAACTATACTAATGATGGCTACGATTCTAGCATCTACTTATGTCTCAGCCGATGATAATTCTACTGTAGATCAAATTAGTATTACTGTACCTATGTCTTGTACTATGTCCGGTACTGGTATGGATAGCCATAACACTAATATTAATAATGGTACCTATACACCAGACATTGGTACTACTACTATGCATGTATTCTGTAATGATAATGAAGGGTTCGCTATCTATGCAGCAGGATATACAGGAGATGAAATAGGTGGAGAGAATAGTAATAAACTAGTCGGAACAAATGCAAGTGGAAATAGTACCATAGAATCAGGCCTAGCTACAACAACTGGTAATCCTGATATATCTAACTGGGCAATGAAACTAGCAATTACACAAGATTCTGGTGACATATCAGAAACCAATGCTTTTGTCATTGATTCTGCTCCAAATGTAGATCTTCCAAGTCAAGCAGAACAGTCAACCACATCTGCTTCATTTAGTAGCTATCATGTAGTTCCAAATGAATACGTTAAAGTCGCTCATAAAACTGCCGCTACTGATATGACTAATACTACTGGTGGAGTAAAGCTTACTACTACATATGCTGCCTACATTTCCAAGACTCAAGCTGCGGATACGTATAGTGGACAGGTTATTTATACTCTGGTTCATCCAAGCAGTCATGATGCCCCCATCGCTAACCCTGCTATGCTAGATACCGGAAAAGTAGTTAACTCTAAATTGAAATCTCTTGCCGCTACGATTGTAAATGGTGAAGAAACCACCATTACTCCAGAATTTGATCCGGGCGGTGATTATGATTGGGGTGATGCACGCGATGAATATATCAAATCTATTAGCGTTCATCTTAAAACCTCTGCTCCTGTAGATTTCACTCCCTCCGAAATGAACACTATCTCGTCTACAGCATCTAAGAAGCCGATTTATATCGTCTTTGATAATACTAACGATGCTGGTATTATGCATTTCTATACAGAAGGAGAAAAAATCTTCCTGCCCTCTGATTCATCCTTTATGTTCTATATGTTTAATAATCTTTCTGAGATTTCTGGTATTTCCGATTGGGATACTTCCAACGCGACAAACATGAGCTACATGTTCTATAACGCCGGCAGCTCCGCCACCACCTTTACTTTAGCTCTCTCTTCTTGGAATACCTCTAACGTAACAGACATGAGCTATATGTTCATGAACGCCGGCAGCTCCGCCACCACCTGGTCCATCGGCGATCTCTCCTCCTGGAATACTTCTAACGTGACAAACATGAGCTACATGTTCTTTAACGCCGGCTACTCCGCCACCACCTGGTCTATCGGCGACCTCTCCTCTTGGAATACTTCCAACGTGACAGATATGAGAAGAATGTTTTATTACGCCGGCTACTCCGTCACCACCTGGTCTATTGGCGATCTCTCTTCCTGGAATACTTCCAACGTGACAGATATGAGCTACATGTTCAATTCTGCCGGCAACTCCGCCACCACCTGGTCTGTGGGCAATCTTTCATCCTGGAATACTTCTAGCGTGACAGACATGAGCTACATGTTCTCTGGCGCCGGTCATTCCGCCACTACCTGGTCTATCGGTGATATTTCTTCCTGGAATACTTCCAACGTGACAAACATGAGTGACATGTTCTTTAGCGCCGGCTACTCCGCCACCACCTTTACTTTGAATCTTTCCTCCTGGAACACTTCTAGTGTGATAAGCATGAACAGAATGTTCTATTATGCCGGCTACTCCGCCATCACCTGGTCTGTAATCATCCCTCAAACAAACGGGAATAGTATTAACAATACTACTAGCCGTCTTTATGGACAAACTACATCTAAATACGCAGCTCCACCATCTGGTAAATCCTTCACCATCGCCCAGCCATAAAGCTTTGTTAATGACATAACCGAGTATTGCTAATAAGTCGTAATACTAATAATAACTGCGCCCCCTTTTGTAGGTAGCTATTATGGTTCTGGTTCCACCGGGAATAGTGCGTTGTCTCGCCCGGTAGTAATTAGGTAGCACCTTTCCCAACCCTTCAATCAATGCTATAATACACATATAGCAGGGAATAATTATGAAAAAAATTATCTTAAAATGCAAACTAAAGTCCCGTGATGGCTTCGAGCAAAAACTCTCAGAAATTGATTTTGATTTTTCACCACTTTACTGGCAGCACGATCGGATTTATGCACCAAAGAATTACCAACCGAATTCAAATTATCCACGCCTGATTATGCGCACTGAAATGAGGGCGGTCGATAAGCCAGCGAAGTATTATTTTATTTTGAGGCGCCACATCGAGGATTCCGGCGTTGACATTACCGAAACCACCGAAGTTGTCGACTACGAAAAACTTGTTAATATTATCTTTCAGCTTGGTTTTAAAGCGATCGCTGAAGTTTCTCGCCGTCGCCAGGAGCTCGACATGGGAGAGGGAACTATTATTTATCTAGATAAGATTGATGGTAAGCCCGGCTATTATGCGAAGATAGAGTCCGTACTTCAACCGAATGATTCCGTTGAAGCTGTCCGCGACGATCTCGAGAAGACCTTTCGCACCCTCGGCGAATCCAGCTTCGTAGACAAGCCCTATTTTGAACTGTAATCTTTGTAAAAATTAACATGGCGTGAAGTTGTCGCGAGCGAAGATAATGATTACAGTTCAGATAAGGGTTTTATCCTCTCGGTGGTTCACCATCAGGTTCGCCTAGCAATTTCTTCGACTTAATCTCGTATCGCTTACCATTCACCGGCGAGACATAATAATCTTCATTTAATAGGTTTACAAACATCGTGAGATCCTTGTCATCCATGATAATAATTGACCCATCGTCATCCGTCATTAAATCAAGCTGCATTTCGTCTGCATAGTCTAACAGCTTATCCTGTGGCATACTTTCTGCGATATCCATCGCCTGTACCTTCTTTAGTATGGGTTTCTTGTCAGCGAGTAGTCCATCCAGGGTTAGTCCTTCAGATAGCGACAGCTTGTATTTCTCAGTTAACTCTTTGGCCTTCGCATCTGCAATCACCTGAGACTTATAATCATATTGGAACAGATTCTCGAACTTCGCTTGGTTAAATACGATAATATTGCCGTCAACTATTGCTACCTGATTATCATCTGGCATTTTCAGCGCAATTTCAGCCGAGAAAGGCTCAAATGACTCCCCGTTAATCTCCCATGAGGTCGCACCCTTAAGTGCCGCTGAGGCTGGCAGGATTTTGGCAATATAGAAAGCCTTCATTCCGCTTTCGCCCGGATAAGTAAACCGCGCTATGATACCTTTTACTTTCTTAAAATCATATTCATTCTCGGAAAAATAATCGATGTCCTTATACTCATTTTCAATCAAATGAATCAAAGTCTCGGCTCGCCCCACTTTAGAAAGGGAAGTACGATAAATTACCTTCTCCTCACCGTCAGCCTTCTCGTACTCGCGACAATCTAGTCCCTTATCGGCCTCTTTAATAATGTAAGACACTGCTTCCTGCATGAACATCGCCTTCACGGCACCAGTCAGCTTATCAGAATACTTTATCTTAAAAGGGGTGTAATTCTTATTAAACAGAAACAGCTCCGCTGACACATTGTTCTTTACCTCATCAATTTCATTCGCCCAAAGAAACACGTCAAACGGTTCACCGTCCATAGCCCCACTATTATCAGTTTTTTCCATAAATTATCTCCACTTATTTCTTTCATTATACCTAACTATCAGTAAATCGGCAACCCACCTCAACGTCATTAACTTAAGCATGCCCAACAACAAAGTACTTTCAGGACACGCTCCGGAGCCGCTTTTGAGCCAAGTCCTCATGTTCCTGAAAGTACTTTGTCTGTTGGGCCTAAAGTATGCTTAAGTTAATGACATTGAGCCCACCTCTCCTAGATCTACAAAGAAGGATAGGGAATGACATATTAAAACATGAAAATATACAAAGTCAAGTCAATTTGTTCGGTTTCTAAAGTCACCCGTGTTCGGTAAAATCATAAGTACAATTTCCACACCTGTGGAAAACTCTATAACGACCAAGTATAATTAACCGAACACCACCCCTGTAACCAACATTATTTCGCCTCAAATCTAAGAACTTGTCAAAAATCTTTAAAAAACCACTTGCATTTTCATCAAAAACATAATACAATCATTTCAAGCGAAACAATAAATAAAAACGCTAAACAAAAAGCCTTGAAGGCAAGTACATTAAAAACAGTTTGAGGCCGACCATCTAGGAGCTTCGCGCGCATTAAATTTTAAGCGAGATGCGTCAAAACAATCGTGTGCTCCTTTCCCTAAAACACACCTCCCAATAAAACTCTATATGGTCTAAACACAATAAGTCTCTCAACGGCTGCGATTATAAGATTAGCTTCGCGCTGGTAAATCGTGGTGGATTCATTGTGTCACTAAACAAAAATCAAAGCAGAAACAAAAACGTTGAAGTTTCTAGTTGAACGGTCTCAAACAAAACACAGACAAAAAGATGTATAATATATACATGGAGAAACTACATATCCCTGTATTATTGTCAGAAGTTCTAGCAGGTCTAGACCCTAAGTCAGGCGAGTCGTATTTGGATTTGACTGCCGGTTATGGCGGACACGCTAGCGAAATTTTGGCTGTGACACAGAACTATAAGGATTCTGTGCTGGTAGATCGTGATGAATATGCCATTAATCATTTAAAGAGCATTTTTCCATCCGAGCTTACTATATTGCACCAGGATTTTTATAGTGCAGTGCTGCAACTTTTCGAGTGTGGAAAAACTTTTGACATGATACTAGCCGATTTTGGAGTTTCTTCTCCGCAATTGGATCAAGGCGAGCGTGGCTTTTCATTCAAATATGATGCCCCCCTCGATATGCGGATGGATAGAAGGCAGCAGCTTACTGCGGCGGATGTGATTAATAAGTACAGCGAAAGAGAACTCGCCGAATTGTTCGTAAAGTACGGTGAGGAGCAGGAAGGTACCGCCAAAGCATTTGCAATGATAATCGTGCATCATCGTCCGATAACGACTACCAAGCAACTCGCTGACCTTATCCAGACTCGTATTCATGGTTATTTTAAACATCATCCAGCTACGAAGGTGTTTCAAGCGGTTCGTATCGAGGTCAATAAGGAACTAGAGCAGATTGAAAAAACTCTGCCGCTACTTCCTAAGATTCTGAACAAGAATGGCCGAGTCGGAATCATTACCTTCCATAGCCTGGAGGATCGTCTAGTCAAGGATTACTTCAAAGAAGCCGCCAGTCACGGCGAAGAATCCGAATTAACCATCATCACCAAGAAGCCAATTATCGCAGACAACAGTGAATTAGTTATCAACCCGCGCGCCAGGAGCGCAAAGCTGCGCCTAGCCAAGCGGAATTGATAAAATAAAAACATAAAAAGGAGGCAAATATGCCAAAACAAATCGTAGTTGCGAACAAGTCTCGCAAGCAAACAGTTAAGGTAAATTTCCGCTAGTCTCCCTTAAGTTCTAGGTGGGTAGCAAGTATTCACCTAGAACCTTCCGGGCTAGTGATATGGGCCAGAGTGTGGCCTACCAAAAAGAGTTTTCACAGAGAGTGTGAAAAAATGTATGACCTTCCCGGGGACACTACTATAAGTTACTTATAGCTCTGCTTATAGAAAGACCCCGGACTAAGAATCAAGAATCAAAAACATTTAATAATAAAACAAAAAGCGAGGAAATAATAAAAATGATCAGTCAGACTTATGTTACCAGGAGAGAGTCCATCTACAATGGCTTTGCCCGTAATCGCAATACCGTCCGCTATACCAAGAAAAGTCTCGGCTCGATTTCACAAATCGCCATTATTTGTATGCTAACTATAGTATTTGGCCTCATTTATGTTGCAGAAGGCACCAAGGCCACTAGTTATGATTATGAAATATCATCGGTTGAATCCGAAATTAACGAAATGACCGTATTGAAGGATGACCTTGCGGTCGAAAAAGCACGTCTTAATTCAGTTGCGACCGCCAGAAACAGTACCGTTGCAGCCGCAATGGAAGATGCCACGGTAACTGGTTATGTCAAAGAATAATTACAAATCTACCCAGCGCAGATTCCATATTTTAAGAAACCTAGTCCTAGTTGCTATGCTTATAATTGCAGCTAGGTTATTTTTTATTCAAATTATCGAACATGACGCCTGGGTGGCTAAGGCCAGTGAGCAGCACACGCTCCTGGAGACTATTGTCGCGAAGCGCGGTGAAATATATATGATGGATCATGGCGAACCAGTTGCTGTGGTCCTAAATCAAACCACTTATCAAATCATTATTGACCCGGCTATCACTAAGCAAGAAGACATCACGAATGTTTTAAATGAGTATGCCAAGGATTATCAGATCGTCGATTTGGATGATATCTATAGCCATGAAGGATTAAGGTATGCCATCGTAGCGAAGAACGTACCGCGCGAAACCGCTGAAAAAATCATCGCCACTGAGACTCCAGCGATTTGGTTAAAGAAGACCAATCAGCGTGTCTACCCAGAAGGTGAACTGGCCTCCGGGCTGCTTGGTTTTGTCAATGCCGATGGCCAAGGCCAATACGGTGTCGAGGGGTCTCTGAATCAGATTCTAGCGGGTAAAGACGGGCTTTTAAAAACCACAGCTGACGTTAATAAAGTCGCTTTGTCAATAGGGAACGAAAACACCAAAATCCCTGCCGAGGATGGCGAAAACATCGTCTTGACAATCGATCGCGGCCTAGAAAAGGGCGTCGAAGACCTTGCCCTAGATGCAATTAATAATACTCCAGCCAGTAACGCCTCGGTGCTAGTGATGGATCCTAATACGAGTCAGGTTCTCGCCATGGCAAATCTGCCTAACTATGATCCCGCTAATTATAGTAGCGTTGAGGATGCATCTGTTTTTAATAATTACACTGTAGACATGCCATATGAGCCGGCATCGATCTGTAAAACTTTTGCTTTCTCGGCCGCAATTAATGAAGGCAAAATGACTCCCGAAACCACCTATTTTAATCAGCATTACGAGGAAATTGATGGCTGGAAGATTTGGAATGCCGAGACTCGTGCTAGTCTGTACGGTACACTAACGATGCGAGATGCTCTGTATTGGTCACTTAACACCGGCTCGATTTACGCCCTAAAACTACTCGGCGATGACCCTAACCAAATCACTCAGCAGGGTAGGGAAAGGCTGTTTGATTATTACCATAATAAATTCCGCCTAGGTAACACTACTGGCTTCGAGCTGTTTGAAGCCGAAGGCTACATCCCTGATCCTAATGAAGGCTGGGGCCGCGACTCCACCTACGCAAACATCACCTTCGGCCAAAACTTAGGCATCACCATGCTCCAAACCGCCACCGCCTTCTCAGCTGTAGTGAATGGTGGCACTTGGCGCACCCCGTCAGTGGTGGTGAAAGATATCGCATGGGCGGGTGACGATGAATCTGCTTTAGAGCGGGTGACGTCTTCGAAGGGGGTCCCCCGCGAGAGCCGAGCGGGGGAAGAGAAGACGGCAGGACCCGCTCAAGGAGAAGAATTAACAGAGCCTATCGAAGATAAGATTCTGTCCGACGAAACCTCTGCCATGATGCGCGAAATGCTAATTCATAACCGTAACTACAAGGTCAGACAAGGCGTTGATCGGCTTGGTTACGACATTGGCGGCAAATCCGGTACCGCCCAGGTCGTAAGAGATGGTGCCTATGATGATTCCTTTGCAGAGCTAGTTGGTTCTTATATTGGCTTCATCGCTCCGAGCGGTGGCATGCCAGAGTATGTCGTCATGGTTAAAATGTGGGGCGAAGGCGAATCCATCGGCTCTGGCGAAGCTATGGACCTCTTCGACCGCGTCTCGAATTATGTCATTGATTATTATAAGATTAAACCTGGTGATGCTTGATAGTATTTCATATGGACGGGTGACGGCGCTGAAGGGGGAAGAAAGCGCCGACAGGACCCGTCCAGTAAAAAATATATGTCGACATGTGGTATAATAGGCTTATGACAATGAATGATGATATTTTTCACGGACTCTTACTAGCTCTTTGCGGATTCCTATTCTCAATGGCATTAACTCCGTTCTACACTCACTTTGCATACAAGTATAAATTCTGGAAGAAACAAAAACAAACCACGGTTGATGGCAAAGATTTGCCAGTCATGCGTAGACTTCATGCGCACAAGTTTAAACACGTTTTCCCAACCATGGCCGGGCTCATAGGTGTTATAGCAGTTACTGCGGTGACTTGGCTTTTTAACCTTGATCGCGGCCAGACCTGGCTACCTTTAATCGGTTTCCTCGGCGGCGCTTTGGTCGGCGTAATTGACGATGTAATTAATATTTTTGGTAGTGGGCGTGGGGCCGCTGGCCTACGTGGCCCGGTGAAATTCTTACTAATCACAATAGTAGGCCTGACTCTGGGCTGGTTCTTCTCGGTCAAGCTTGGCTGGACGGATATTAGGGTGCCATTCATCGGCGATTTCGACATCGGTACGGTTTGGATGATTATTATCTTTGCCTTCGCCGTGGTAGCTACGTCCAATGCTGTTAATATCTCAGACGGTCTAGATGGTCTATCTGGTGGCCTTTCCATGATATCTTATGCAGCATACGGCGTAATTGCGCTCTTACAGGGCAATGTGCTGCTATTTGGCTTTTGTCTCACTGTTGTGGGCTGGCTTTTGTCCTATGTTTGGTTCAATGTGCCGCCCGCACGCTTTATGATGGGTGATACCGGTTCATTCGCGCTTGGTGCTGGGCTGGGTGTGGTCTCCATGATGACTAATGCTTTTCTTTTGTTACCGATTATTGGTCTTCCGTTCGTGATTGAGGCTGGCTCCAGCTTGATTCAGCTGGCTTCGAAGAAGTTTTTTCATCGTAAAGTTTTCATTTCCGCCCCACTCCACCACCATCTAGAAGCCCTAGGTTGGGGTGAAGCTAAAATCGTCATGCGTTTCTGGATTGTTGCCGGTGTCTGCGCTATTCTGGGTATCTTTATCGCCGCCACCGGAGGCGCTATCTAATGAATCGCAAACACAAATCAGATTTGGTAATTTTGTTTTCAACTATCATTCTAATGGCCATCGGTCTAATCATTATTTACGCTATCGGCCCAATGCGCGCCAATGTGTTAAATAATACTTATGGTACTGACTATGACCCGAACTACTTCTTTATTGGACAATTACGTTCTGTCGTTCTATCGCTGGTCGCCTTTTTCATCGCTTTTAAAGTTATACCATACAAATATCTGCAAAAATACGCTAAGCCGATTATGGTTGTGGCGCTAGTTTTGTCTGGTTTACTCTGGCTGCTCGCTCTGACTGGCTCCAGCCTGGCAAGATGTGAGCTAGGTGAGTGTCGCTGGTTCAATCTCGGCAATCTTAGTTTTCAGCCCGCCGAGTTTCTTAAGTTGGCCACCGTTATTTACCTGGCCGACTTCTTGTCGCGCAAAAAATCCGAAGGTAGTATCGGTAAATGGAAAGAATTCTGGCTACCGCTCTTAATTGTATGTGGATTATCGTTATTTCTAGTAGTTATAGCGCAGGGTGATTTGGGCACTGGTGTAACACTGGTGTCAATTATCTTCGGCATGTTACTGATATCCGGTGTGCCTGCATATCAATATCTAATCATGCTCGCACTGACCATTGTTTTTGCGGTCGGAGCCGTCGCCACATCGAGCCACCGTATGGCACGAGTGGATGCCTGGCTATCAACACTAACCAATGGGGAATCGTCCGACTCGACCTATCATGTCGACAATGCAATGCTAGCTATCGGTACAGGTGGATTCTTCGGTGTCGGAATCGGCAATTCCGTCCAGGCCACCGGTTATTTACCAGAGTCTATCAACGACTCAGTCTTTGCCATTATGGGTGAGACTTTTGGTTTTATTGGATTACTTTTGATTTTGCTAGCTTTTACCGCCATCTTACTCCGCATGTTAAAAGTCGCCGAGCATGCTGATTCGGACGACAGCAAATTAATCATTGTTGGCGTTTTTTCCTGGGTCTTAGCCGGAGTCGTGGTGAACATCATGGCGATGACCGGCCTAGTTCCAGTTACTGGCATTACTCTGCCGTTAATCTCGTATGGTGGCACCAGTATGCTATTTGTTGCATTCGCAATCGGTCTCGTTTTGCAACTTTCGTGTTATACTAGTAGAGAGGTAATCAAGCATGAAGATATTAGTAGTCGGAGGCGGCTCAGGGGGACACATCACGCCAGCCGTCGCCGTAGTTCGTGAAATAATCAATCTGAAACCGCGTGCCGAAATCGAGTTTTGGACCGACTTTAAGTATTATAAGAATGTCACCAAGCTCACCACCGAAATCGGTGTCGAATGGGGTGAAGAAGTACGTCATAAAAAGACTCCATACATTCGTGTCCGTCGCATCCCAGCCGGGAAGTTCCACCGGTATTCTAATTGGAAATTTAAGGATTATTTCATCCATTTAGGTGTTACTTTGAAGGATTTAGTCTGGGGGAATTTTCTCGGTTTTCTCGGGTTTTTGTCTGGCCTAATTGTCGCATTCTGTCGCCTTGCCCATAAAAACACCAGGCCGAATGTAATTTTCTTGAAGGGTGGCTATGTTTGTTTGCCGGTGGGTCTAGCGGCCAGATGTTTTAAAATCTCCTACATCATCCACGAGTCCGATGCTGTGGCTGGCCTTGCCAACCGTATCTTGATGAAGAAGGCTAGAAAAGTCGCTTTCGGCATGCCTATTTCTAGGGAAATGCAGGAAAAGCATCCAAACTATATCTGGACCGGCATTCCAGTGAGTCCAGAGTTTAAGAAAGTCAGCCTTATGAAACAGATGTCCTATAAGGAAGCCTTTTCCTTTAATCCTGAGAAACCACTCGTTGTAATTACTGGCGGTTCTCAAGGCTCAGAGAATCTCAACGAAGCCACGCGGGCCATCCTGCCAGAGCTGCTTCAGTTTACATCAGTTGGCCTGGTGGCTGGTCGCAAGCATTACGAAGACATGATTGACCTTAAACAATATGAGAACTGGGAGAACGCCAACCTGGAATCTAACTTCCGGATGTGGGAATTTAATACCACTATGAACGAGTTAATGGGTGCAGCCGATGTGGTCGTGTCTCGCGCTGGGGCCACTACAATCGCCGAAATGGCGGCGCTAGGCAAAGCCACGATTCTGGTGCCGTTTGAACGTCTCCCTGGTGCACATCAGGTCAAGAATGCCGAGCGCCTCAAAGAACTCGGTGCTGCAGCAGTAATTGGTGATGCTAAGATGATGGAAGAACCCAACCTGCTTTTGCAAGAGATTCATCACCTAATCAAATCACCCCGCCTCCGGGCCGATATGGCTGATAAACTCGCAACCGAAGCTAAAATTGGAGCCGCAAAGCATTTAGCGCGCATTATTCTGGAGGAAGCTTAAGGAATGCCAGAGTCTACTGACCAGCCCCCTAAACTAGCTCGTCGTCACGAGCACAAGAAGTCTACTCTCCGCTTGGGTCGCACTATTGGTGAGGCAAGAGAAAAGCTCGAGACCTCTAACGAGCGCGCCGCTGCCCGCAAGAAAGACAAGCGAAAGAAAGTCCTTCGTTTTATCATTGTCACCTTAATCTTCGTCGTCATTATCATCACAATCATTAGTCTTCTGATTCACTTCATTAGTCAGAGCAAAGAACCGTCCGAAGGCGAGCCTACCGATACTAATACTGGTGTGATTGATTATAGCCCCAGCATCGAAATCATAGACGAAGCTTCCGCCTCTGGCGGCAGTATCACGAGTCGCATGAGGGAATACATTGGCCAGATTGAATATGATCTAAAGGAACTAGGCTATCAGCCAATCAAGGCCGTCATTCGGCTTCATAGTATTCGTGAAGTCGATATTTATCTGGAGCATTACACTGGCTACCTAAAAACCATCATCGATCGTGGCGCCGGTGTCACTGCCGAAGATGCTGACCGCATGCTCCACTATCTGGAAGAACAGGGAATAGTCGATTTTGAATACATCGATCTCCGTATCGACGGCAAGGCATATTGGAAATAGTTAACTAGCGCGCTGAACCTTATCAGTCTAGACAAATGGTATATTCGTCAGCCAGGGCAGTGTTCGGTTTTTGTTCTAGAGTGTAATTCCGTAATGCCCTGCTTTATGTTCGGTTTTTGTTCTAACTTTTTCGAGCCTCGATAGATATTAATATGTCAGGCATAAGCAAAAACAGGGAAAAAAGACAAATAGGGAAATAAAAACGGGGAAAAGTCAAATTCAGCAAAATCTGGCGGAATTTGGCAAAAATGGCCAAAAGCCGACTAAATACGACCGTGAACCCTTAAGGAGTTATCGAATAATTGTAGGGTCTTTGATAGGGTGTTTTAATATCATCAATTTAAGCATATTTTAAGCCCAACAAACAAAGTGCTTTCAGGAACATGAGGACTTGGCCAGAGCGGCCCGGAGCGTGTCCTGAAAGTACTTTGTTGTTGGGTATGCTTAAATTGATGATATTGAGAGGATAAAATGGTCAACGAGTAAGGCGCTCATGCACTGGGATTTTGATAATAATCACAACATAACAAATCTTGTTTAGTTTCTTAAATAACCTATCAAAGACCACTTGCTATCACGACTCACGATAACTTAACCGTCCCAAACCCAAAGTGCTTATGTCTAAAAATGTGTATTGTGCGACATTAAAACCATAATTGTAATGAAGCATGTCGCGGCTGATTTTTGCCTCCAAAATTCTGACTTTTCAAAGCCTAATTCTTAATTCTTTTTCTCTTCTCGTATGATTCTAAAGAAACTAGTGTTTTACACTTAAGAATCCGTCAACCGAATTATCTTTAGGTGCGAAGTCCTCAGTTCGCTTAACAGGGGTAGACAGGGTTAGAGCCTGATGGGACGGGTTGATAGTGACGGTCGACTTCTCCTGGTATTCTATCTCTGGACGAACAGGGGAAGAAGAAGGGGAATTCTTGCTATCAACAGGGGTGGTCTTCTTATTGCGATGCTTTTTCTTCCTCTTGGCATGGGATTTTTTATCAGTTTGCTTCCCTTCCTTATCCGGGTTGGCTTGGCTAGCGGACTCTTGTTTATTGACAGTTTCCTTTTCGGATTCAGTTTTTTCTGCGACTAGATTAGCAAGATCTTTTAATCCCATGCTGCTTCTACCTTCAGCAGCATTCGGACTTAGCCCAGACTTTACTAAATCTGCCCGCGACTTTGGAGAATTAGTGTTCGGTATGTGTTCGGTAGAGCTCTTTGTCTTCTGTCTAGTCGCCCCTGGAGCTGGTTTAGCTTTAGAATTAATTACTAATTTGGGTTCACTTCCCTGTCGCCCTGAATCAGCTAACTCCTTCTTGTACTTCTCGGATTGCTCAATCGTCTCGCGAATTTCACGCTCGACCTCGAGCCTTGGTCTGGCATAGTATTCTCGAGAATGAGCGACGATAGTATCGAAGTTATCAGATGGCGTATCTGGTATCGAGAGGGTAGTAGCAGAGAAAGCCGGCGCTTTTTCGCCATTGATAATCATTGAGATGATAAAGTGGCGATTGTTGAGCTGAATCAGGTCAGATTCCTCAAAGGTCGGTTCGAATTGCTTTACAAGCATCGGTGCATCATCGGCTGAGACTCGGAATGAAATAGTCGTACCCACGTTGCCAAATACCGCATCGCGTACTTCGTCGGTCATCTGTGCCACATATTGGTTTGCCACCGTAAGATTTAAGCCGTATTTACGTGCTTCAGATAGGATCACTGCAAATGATTCGGTGGCAAAGTTCTGAAACTCGTCCACATACAGATAGAATGGCCGCCTGTCTTTTACGTCAGGGATGTCTGAGCGCGACATAGCAGCAAGCTGTACCTTGGTGACGAGAAATGCCCCCAGAATAGCAGCATTATCCTCACCAATAAGACCCTTAGATAGATTAACTACTAAAATCTTACCTTCATCCATAATTTTGCGGATATTAAACGATGATTTAGGCTGGCCAATGATATTACGAATAATCGGATTAGCCGTGAAGGCCCCGACCTTATTTAGGACTGGAGCAATCGATTCATTAACCTGCTTCTCGTTCCACTGGCCAAATTCGTGTTTCCAGAATTGTAGAACCGTCACATCTTGACAGTAGTCCAGGGTTTCCTTGCGGAAATCCTTATCGGTAAGTAACCTAGAAATATCCAGAAGCGTAGTCGAAGGTCGGTCAAGCAGGGCCAGTAGAGTATAGCGCAATATGTGCTCTAGTCTCGGTCCCCACGAGTCGCCAAACATTCGTTTTAGCACCCCAATTACCTCGGAACAGATATTAGGTTTCCTAGATGGGTCGGTCACCTCAAGTGGATTAAAGGCTACCGGAAAAGCCGTATCTGCCGGGTTGAAATATATTACATCCTTCACGCGCGACTCCGGCACAAACCTTAGATTATCAATCGCAAAATCCCCATGCGGATCAATGATACAATATCCCTGATTGTAAAATATGTCTGAGAGCGCCAAGAGCTCAAGTAGACCACTTTTCCCGGCCCCAGTCTGTCCGATAATGTAGATATGACGTGAACGATCGCGGCGCAATAACCCAAACTGGTGATTAATGCCGCGGAAATTAGTCAGGCCAAACGCCGAGATGTTCTCATCGTTAGATACGTCGCCGGTTAGTAGAGGAAGCTTCGCTGGTGGCTCTGCGGTTTTCGATGAGGCCCAGACGATATTTGGTGTCTCGACCGACGTATGTGGCAAATGGTACACCGAGGCAAGCTCCGAGATATTGAGAATGAAGCCACGGTTAGAAAATTGTCGCATTTTATAAGCATCTAAGTCGTTTTTATTGAAGCTTCCACCGAGCTGCTTAAAGCCGTTTAGATTGGTAGAATTAAATTGTTTAAAGGTTCCGACCAGGGCTTGCATATTGAGCCTGGCATCGGTTTCGTTCTGGCCTAAATAGGCCAAACGAATCTTAACTTCATAACCAAGCTTAGTCGCCTTCTCTTCGGCCTTTGCAATACGGGTCTTGTCGCGTTCAGATAACTCAACCTTTACCTCAGAATCAGTGCCTCCTGCTGGTGGACGGAAGAGGGCTAAGAGAATTTCTCCCATGTAAGTCCAATCGATCCCGGTGCTACCGAGTAGTGACCTCGTTCCGGACTTAACTCGTCTAATCCACTTATCGGTGGTGTTTTTGTGCCAGTCATCGGGGATTGGCCTAATTAATATCTGAATCCATAATTCTTCTGAGTTGTCAGGGCTCAGCTTCGCCAGAGTCCCAGTAATACCAGCCAAAGGATCAACCTCAAAGTTTTCGAAAGTCTTAATCGGCAAGGCATCGTTATCTATCAGTCCCAATTCTGCCGAATATGCAACAGGGTACTTTTCCCTGTTATCGACATAGTCATCATCCATTTTATAAATCTGCACGGTCGGATATTGGGAATAAATCTGCCCCTCTACAAAGCTCTGTAGGATTTTTGGTACCCACACATAGAAACGAATCTGTCCAGCCGTAGACACAATCTCAAAGGATAAATGCTCTTGTATTCCACCAGAGCTTCTCAGCTCTTGTTTATCGCGCAAAATACCATGTAGTGAGGCGAATAGCTGCTCTGCGGCCAGCTCTTTCTTGTCGTTGGTGCGAGGTATCTCTAGCATTAATAGGACCGAGTCGACATTTAATACTTTTAACTTATGCAACTTCCGATAATTCAAAAATGTCAAAACCCCCAAGATGCCTACCACTGGAACCCAGAATACTGGCATTAAAATAAAATGTAAAATCGCTTCCATGCTTCTATTTTATCATATATCACGCTAGAGTATATAAGTTTTTGTCTACTTTCTTAAATAGCTTTTTGTTTTGCAAATTAAGTAGTATAGTCGTTTCTTTTACCTTTCGCATGTGTAAAACTTGTTTTACAATCTCTTCTCTGGTTAGCGGCTTTTCGGATTTTTCTAGAATTAATCTAATGATGTCGGCAATCGTTCCCTTTTTATAGCCCCAGCTAGCTAACGCGTAAATTCCCCGTCCAATCAATATAAAGCGAGCATCTTTGATGAGCTCGTTGTGAATTGCTTGCACTGTGACGTTTTTGCGCTTAAAGTTTGATTCTTTAATCTCTTTTGCAATATCAGAAAAATGCATCGGTTCTTTCTTGGTCTCTAGGATAACATAAATTTTATCCCTGATATTCTTGGGGTTCACTGAAGGCCATTTTGCCAAACCCCAGCGGTCATTTAGGTGCGCCAGTAACTTGGAAATTGAAGCCATAGCCTTAATATAATCTGGATGTTCGTAGTTTAGCTTCTCGTCCAGCTCGTCAAGTGTCATAGGTTCCTTGTTGGCCTTGATTAGCTTAACGATCTCGTCAACCTTCGTCCTGACCTCTAGACTATTACCGTAATCAGCGATTCCAACCGAGGCGAAATATTTATCATTTTCATCAATAATCGTAAGGTTCTTGGAGAAAGTAGCTATGAAAAAAATGCCGGTCTGTTCGCGGTTAGTTGCCTTACGCCCATAAATCTTATCGGCTAGGGCCGAAACCCTGGCAATTCTGCCCATTTCAGTGAGATTGCGAATTAGTAATTTCTCAGCGGCATTTAATTCGGGGATTTGGTTTTCTTCAGCAGTAATCTGTAGGCGAATCAAGATAGCTTTTTCTAGTTGTCTGACACGTTCCCTGGTAATAGAAAGCATTTCGCCAATTTGTTCGAGTGTCTCTTTCCTGCCGGTCAGGCCAAAGCGACGAGATATAATTTCTTTTTCTCGGTCCTGTTCTATGATTTTCAGGCTTCCAGAAATTGCTTTTTTCAAGATTTCTGCATTTTGATCCATCGGTATCTTTCCTTATTTTCCCCTGTTAATGTTATCACTTATTACTATAATAACATATTTTAAATAATATGTCAACTATAATATTCATTTTTCCCTTCCAATATTGTAGCATATTTTTTACAAATATTAAAAAAAATATTTAAAACATAAACATAATCAGAAAAACATTGTAAAATAATTGTCAGGTACAAAAACGATTATGTAAAACTATTTAGTTTTCTTGGCTTTAGACGTTTTTGTGGTCTTTTTCCTGCCGCCACGCACTCCCCTTCTGGTCTTGGCTTTGGTTTTAGTTTTGGGTTTTTCTTCGAGCATTTTGCGAGCTTCTTGCTCTGTAATCTTCTTTGGATTAATGTCTTTAGGGATTTTTACGTTATTACGGCGCCCTGGCCCCTTTACATATGGTCCATAGGCTCCATTGATAATCATTACATCGTCCCAATCTGCAATAATCGAGTCAATCTTAGACTGATAAAATGGCAAAGCTTCCTCGAGAGTAATAGTGTACGGATCCATATCCTTGACAGCGATATTATACTTGCCTCCTTTTAGATATGGCCCAAATGGCCCACTGGCGGCAATTATTTCGACCCCATCTGGGGCTTTCCCGAGCAGGCGCGGAAGAGAAGGTAATTCTAACTGTTTCAATGCTTGCTCTAAGGTAACCGTTTTGACGGTTTTTCGCTTAGGCAGGGGCGCAAAACGCGGCTTCGTGTCTTCCTTTTTACCACTATTGTCTCCTAATTGGATAAAGCCGCCCTGTTTCCCAATTTTGGCATAGATTGGCTGACCAGTCTCTGGATGATGGCCGAGCAATCTGGCATTATTATATCGTTCTGCTCCATTCGCAATTAATACAGTATCCCTAAACGGGCCGTAGAAATCTCTAAGCATCTTCACTCGCTCCAGCTTGGCATCCGCTACTAAGTCTAAATCCTTTTCAATGTTGGCGGTGAATTTATAATCTACGATATTCTTAAAGTTATCTGTCAGAAACTCTGACACCAGCTCACCGATCGACGTTGGCACTAATTTACCTTTATTGGCGCCATATTTCTCCTTCACGATTGACCGCGTTATTTTATTACTAGCCCGCGCTTTCAGTTCTACTGTTTCCCGCTCTTCTCCTTCCGATTCGCCTTTTACTACATATCCACGCGCTTGAATGGCCGTCATGATTGTGGCATAGGTTGATGGTCGTCCAATGCCAAGCTCCTCGAGTTTCTTCACTAACGAACCTTCGGTATATCTTGTCGGTGGTTTTGCAAAAGTTTGCCTTGCAGTAAGTTCCAGACAATCAAGCTTGTCAGCTTTTTTAACTTTTGGCAGTTCAAGATCTTTAGATTTACCATAAACCTTCAAGAATCCATCGAAGATTACCACTTCCCCCTTAGCAGTGAAAGTAGCTTGAGGGTTAGTGTTATTAGCTCCGATACGAATGGTGGTTTTGGCGATCTTGGCGTTAGCCATTTGCGTCGCTACAGTCCTAGACCAAATTAAATTATAAAGTCGTTTCTCGTAATTATTCTTACCGGCCGTAGTTCTAAACACATCAGTCGGCCGAATAGCCTCGTGTGCTTCCTGAGCCTGCGCATCCTTGGTCTTGAAATGATGTACTTTAAGGTAATTCTTACCAAAAGTCTCCTCTATATATTTAGCAATAGCTCCGACTGCCTGAGAAGATAGATTTAAAGAATCGGTTCTATGATAGGTAATTAGGCCTGCCTGATAGAGGCCCTGCGCCGCGCTCATCGTAGTGCGGGACGAAAAGCCAAGTTTGGCGTTGGCTTCAATTTGGAGTGCCGCGGTCGTGAAGGGTACTGGATTGGCTTTATTCCCTTCTGCCTCTTCGACATCTATTACGGCATAGTCGGTCTTGATTAGTGATTCTAGCAGAGATTTGGCTTGTTCTTCGGTCTCGGGGGCCTTGTTATCGTAGGCTGCGACTAAAGTCTGGGCAGACGAGTTGCCATCGTTTCTAGCAGTGGCAAAATTCCCCATAATCTTATAAGTAGATTTCGTATCGAACTCCTCAATCTGTTTCTCGCGCTCCACGATTAGTCGCAGTGCCGGTGATTGCACGCGTCCAGCCGAAATTGCCCCAGGCACCTTCTTCCGCACGATATCGGATAAATCATAGCCTACAAGCATATCCAGAGTTTGTCTCGCTTGCTGAGACGAAACCATGTCCATGTCCACAGTACGGGGGTGTTTGATTGCCTCATCAAGGGCTGGCTTAGTAATTTCATGAAAAGTAATCCGCGCGGTATTCTTTGGTAGCTTTAGTACCTCACACAAGTGCCAAGAAATCGACTCTCCCTCGCGGTCTTCATCGGTTGCGAGCCATATTTTGTCAGCCTTACTGGCCTCTTTCTTAAGCCCAGCAATAATCGAGCGATGCTCTGGATCGATTTCATAAGTAACATCAAAAGTTGTTTTGTCAACCTTAGTATCCTTGCGGATATGCCCTACTGAAGCCAAAACCTTGAAATCCTTACCGAGGTATTTTTCGATCGTATGTGCCTTTGCCGGGCTCTCAACTATTACTAAATTTTTTGCCATATATAATATAATATCACACCGCGCAAGCATAAACACCAAAAAACCCTCAGGATAGGGTGGGCATCACCTGAGGGTATTTTGGCCCTCTAACGCTTCTCTACGATACCGGGTAGACCCCGGAAGCGCGACCCACCTCACACGAAATCGGGGCCCGCCGGTTAGAGGGATTGCTAAGCCTTCGAAATGTTCCTTTCAAAAGTGGAGGTAATACTTATAAACTAAAGAACCATGAAGAAATTCTAAAGCTCGAAAGGGTTTCAAAAGCTCGCAATTTCTGCTACACTATAAAAAGTATAGCTGAAATTATAACTTATTTAGGTGCGGTGTGGAGCCTTTTTGAAGCCCCAACTGACCTTATTATATCACACAGGAGAAATTATGTCAACACTTTCTACAGACTTTTCTGTAAAAATCAACCAAATTACACCCCAAGAGCACATTTTTACAGAGGAATTAACAGCTATTGCGCTTAAGCCTAAAACATTGTATTTTCGTGGTAAAATGCCACAAAACATGTCAAAAAATGGTAAACAGGGGCGACCAAAAACTGTCGCTATTGTCGGCAGTAGACACAATACTAAATACGGAGAAGAAATTGCTTATAAGCTTGCCTACGAGTTAGGAAAACGTGGTGTAGTAGTAGTTTCTGGCCTTGCCTTTGGTATCGACACCATCGCGCATCGTGGCTGTTTAGATGCTGGCGGGATCACAGTGGCGATACTCGGCACGGCTATTAACAACATTTACCCTAAATCCCACGAGCCAGTGGCACGCAAGATTATCGCGCAAAACGGCGCCATTATCTCTGAATATGCTCCTGACACTAGACCGTTTCCCAAAACTAGCTTCTTAGAGCGAAATCGCTTAATCTCTGGTCTATCAGATATAGTCGTGGTAGTCGAAGCGGCTGAACAGTCTGGCTCGCTTAATACCGCTACTCACGCCATCGATCAGGGCAAGACTGTTTTTGCCGTACCTGGCAATATTACGAACCCCTATTCTCAGGGCTGTAATAAGCTCATTAAGCAAGGTGCCATTCCCTATACTGAGCCAGATGATATCTTAAGAGAACTCTTTCCGGAGAACTACCTCAAAAAACGCAAAAAACTTCATCAGCAGAGCTTAATAGGTGATACTGATGTCGAAACCAAAATCATTCAGGCTCTCGCCTCTGGTTGCCGTTCTGGTGAAGAAATTATGGCTCATTCTCTGCTTCCGCCAGAGTTGTTTAACGAGACAATTACTATCCTCGAAATCAAATCTCGTGTCCGTTCCTTAGGGATGAATACTTGGAGTCTTATCTAAACAGACAATAACATAAACCTAAAATTGCAAAATACTGTCGCATCTGCTTACTCGTTTTAATCGTCATGTCAATTGTAGTAGTTTTTATTCCGCACCGATAAAAACGTTTATCCTATTCAGAACCTCCGATAAGATACTCGGTAGTTTTTCTTTCTCTTCTGGCGTAAATTTAGACAACACGAAATCAATGTCCCCCATCTTGCTACGGAGCTCATCGTTCCCTGTTCCGACCCTAATTCTGGCGTAATCGTTTGTCCCGAGGGCTTTATCGATGGACTTAAGCCCATTATTGCCTCCGGCCGAGCCAGTCGCACGATATCTTACCAGGCCGAGTGCTAAATCAAAATTATCACAAATTACCAAAAGGTCAGAAATATCAATCTTATAATAATGCAAAAAGCTCGCCACCACTGTCCCCGAATCGTTATAGTAGCCTTGTGGCTTGATAAATATCGTATCCCCAGTACGCCCCCATATAGCATTGAATTTCGATGTTTCGTTCCATCTAAGACTGGTCGCCTTAGCATAATAATCGAGCGCCAAAAAGCCAGTATTGTGTCTAGTGAAGTTATACTTTGTGCCTGGATTGCCAAGCCCCACGATTAGTTTCATATCAATATTATATCAGACTAATCTTGGTTTATTCAAAATGACAAAACCCCGTCCTGGGACGGGGTTTCGGGATTAATAATCCTCTGGCGGGAGTAAAATATTAACCCTTTTTGGCATGCTGACGACGCGCAATTAACTTTACTAATTGGTGTCTTACGACTTCCTCTTCAGTAAAGCAAACCTGCGCCACCAGCGGAATATCGTACAACTGTCTGGAGGCGAATTCAAGACCACTGCTCGCCGCATCAATGTAAGGAGCATGAATCTGGTTGATGTCACCAGTGATGACTATTTTGCCATCTTCGCCCAGACGCTTAATCAAGGTGTCGGCCTGTTTGGTGGTCTGATCCTGGAACTCATCGTAGATTGCGAGCTCATGACTGAAATCGCGACCTCGGGCGTCCTCGATTGGAATATTAGAAAACCAGTTACTCCAAATCAAATCTACTCTCTCGTTCATTCTCTGCTTGAGGCTCTTACCACCTTCGTGTTCGTCGCCATCATTCTTGGTGCCGAATTTCCGAAGGTTTTCCAAGTCCTTACGCAGTTTTGAGTCCTCCTTGAGGATATAATTACGGAGAGCATTTTTGATGGGCTGGACCTGCGGGTCCATTTTGTCATCGAGGTCGCCTGGTAAGGCCCCGAGATCACTACGAGATTCACACGGTACTACCGTAACGCCAATATAATCGCCGTTCTTACAAGCATTGTAACCATAGACGGTTGCCATGTAGGTTTTACCAGAACCTGCGGGCCCACGGCACAGCACTGCCGCAATATGCGGATCCATCAATGCTTCTGCATAGATGGCCTGACCAGCGTTCTGCAGCCTGACTGGAAACTTATTCGCGTATTTCAGTTTCACGATGGCTTTTTCGTAAGTATCGTATTTACCGATGTTGCAGAAATAAGGATCGTTGTGTGAATCATAATCGCGCGGATAATCGTCTTCGTTCTTCAATGTCATGATGATGAATTCGTTTGCGACTAATTTTGGCTGCAGCGGCATGTATTCTTCCCACATCCCGATGTCAATTCTCTGAGTATTGTAGAACTCATTAAAAATCTCCTTCGGAACAACGACGTCGCGTCTGCCAGTGTATGGCTCGGGAAGCTTGTAGCCGTAACGTTCGGTCATCAGTCCCCGCTCTCTGGCACGGATGGCTAAGCCATTATCGTTGGTCAGTAGGACTACCTGCCAGCCAAGTTTGAAAAAGTTGTTAGAGTTAGGAGCATACATTCGTCTGGTGGAGAAGCGCATTACATCTCGTTTTGATGCGGTTCCATCAATCGGTAATCCCATTGCTGCAAACGCCACTGCCATAGTTGCCAGGATAATCTGCCCATCCATATCGTCGTCCGATGGGTTGAAAGGCAGACAGTCCTTGAAATTTTTGTGCACTGGCATCACCGAGACGAGCTGCTCGCGCTCAGTGACCAAAAGCGGTGCTTGCAGGCTATAGACATCCTCAATGTCGCAAATCCAGCCCTCAAACATCTCTCTCAGCCTCCTTAATGCAATTCGTGCTGCTTTGCCGCGATCGTTCTTCTCTTTCTTGAAAGAAGAAAGTTCCCGGATTACTGCGGTCGGAATTACAAGATGTGCTCCACGCAAGTCAATCGTTGGTTCCTCTGGTTCATAATCGTAAGAACCAGGCAAGATGTTTACATAGTCAACGATGATGTTGGTGTCTACTACGTAAAAGACTCTGGTGCCCAGTGTAGTAGTGCTCATTGTGGGCCAATGCTGGTACTGGCATCCATCAGGTGGAGCCAGTCTCCTCTTCGCGTGTGGAATCTTCAATTGAAATGCTTTTTTTCCTCCCTGCATGGTGTTCCCTCCTTTTTAAAGTGCATAAACTACTAGGTTTTATAGTTTACTCCCGCCTAAGCTCATTTTATCACAAAAAACTGATAAAATGCTATAATCTTATTATTATAACACGGTTATGCTTATTAGTCAAATCTACCTCTGTAACCAAACTTCACGGCTAACGTTGTGAAACAAAAAAGAGCCCTACTAGTAAGGCTCTAATCTTTCCCGTCGTTTCGGTAAGAGAATTTAATCGGAGTACCGATAAACGGGTATTTCTCCCGAATCTTGCGTTCCAAGAAACGTTTCCACGACCAATGCAATAGCTCCAAATCGTGCCCGTGTACTACGAACCAGGGTGGGCAAGTGTCGGTTTGTACGATATATTTAGGCTTTGGGTGAGTGTTTTTTAGCCCAGCTGGGGTATGAGAAATAATCGCCTCATTCAGTATTTTATTAAGCTCTGATGTCTTGATCTCAGTGTGCCTGGCGCTGTCAATTTCTAAAGCCAGCTCAAAGATTTGAGTGACATTTTTACCAGTTTCAGATGAGGTAAGTACCACCGGCGCATACGGTAGAAAATCAAAATCCTTCTCCAGAGCATCAATCAAGAAATCCGCCGCGGTTCGATTTTTGACGTTCTCCTCGCCAAAATAATTAGTCGGTTCAGCATTTTCTAGCAAATCCGATTTTGTCACAACGACCATAATTCCCTTGCCAGCTTCGACAATTTGTCCAGCCAGGGCCTGGTCTAGCTTAGAATGTGGCTCAGTGGAGTCAATTAAAAGGCAGCAGATATCCGACTCCTCGATAGCCGAAAGAGTCCTAATCGCAGAGAATTTTTCAATCCCAACCTCCCGCTTCCCAGGTTTTCTTAGGCCCGCAGTATCCAGAATCTCGATTTGCCTGCCCTTATATTTAATATTAAAGCGATTAATGTCCCTTGTCGTTCCCTGTTTAGAGCTAACCACGGCTTGTTGTTTCTTCCCAAGTGTATTAAATAGCGATGATTTACCTACATTAGGGCGGCCAATCAGGGCAATTTTTAGTTCAGTGTGTTCTGTATTTATCTTTTCGTCTGGCAGCACCGAAACCAATCTATCAAAACCTTGCCCAGTGGTTGCGGAAACATAGAAAGTGTTAGTGGGATCGATACCAAGAGCCCGGAATTCATTAATCGGTAAAGATTCAGCCAGATCGGCCTTATTTAAAACCAAATAAACCTTCTTGCCAGAGCGAAGTACATTTTTAGCTAGCTTGGTATCACGGTGGTCGAAATACTTCGTCGAATCAAGCACCAGTAGGATAATGTCGGCGGATTCGACCGCATCAGCCACCTGTTCCTGGATTGTCATCTCGAAATCGTCGGTTGGTTTCTTAAGTCCAGCTGTATCAATCAACAGAAACTTGTCATCAATATTCGTGATGACGTTGTCCCTGGTCGTACCCTCTTCACGGGCCACGATGGCAATGTTTTTCCTTGCCAAACGATTAAAAATACTGGATTTTCCAGCATTTGTCTGACCAACCAATGCTACAATCGACATTTTCTTCATAACACTATTATACCACAGAATAAAAAACAAGCCCTTCGGGCTTCTTTTCATACACTGGTGACTCCTGCGGGAGTCGAACCCGCGATTTTCTGGATGAGAACCAGACGTCCTGGACCACTAGACGAAGGAGCCAGATACAAGATGTGGACCCAAGGGGGGTTAGGTCCACATCTCCATTATAGCACGCTATTTTTTAAAAATCAACACTACCATACTCAGGTACAGCAGAAATAATCGTCTGCCCTGGAGCTAACTTAATTTCAGCGCCGTTTTCGTCCAAAAATCGGATTTGCTCTTCCGTCGATGCCTTATTCCAGGTGCCTTTTTGTACGAGGCCGTTCTGGAAAATATATGCTTCACCGGCACCAATGGCTGCGATGTCTTCGTGATAATTATCCGAAGCTCGGTGTTCAGATACGACCATTGTAATTACCACGTCTGGCGCCATTTGGGTTAGTTCGCAAACCTCTTCAGGGTTACGTTCGCCCAAATCTTGATCTGGACAGCTGTAAACGTCATGAGAATAGCCAGATTCGTAGCTGCGCAAATACCTATTTGAAGCTAAATCATATTTATAATCTACATTGAAGCTGTAGTATCCTCCGAATCTTAGGCCGATTTCGGTCACCCTAGGCTGAAGCTCTGCGGTGTTCTTCGCAGTAGGGGTAGTAATACTGAGTCGCTCCGTGACCAAGCTATCAACTCGGGATTTTTTCGACTCCTCGGGTGTCATTCTGGCAAACCCCTTAATATTCGACTCATTATATCCATTATTTGAATTAAATTGTTTCAGATATTCAGATGTTGTAAAAAGATTATTCCAAAGTCTGCCTCCCGCCGTTCCACGATACATATATGCGTAATTTTCGGTCAAATCTCTATAACCACCCGCCCAGAGAGCTTCCAGGGCATCACCGGATCCACCAGCATGGACGATTGTACAATCGAAGGGGGTATCCCATTGTAAATAATAAATACGCAAAGACCGAATTGGGCCAATGACGGCCGAAGTCGGATCCTGATAAATCGCCGCAAACCTAGTAATGCCAGCCTCGGCGATAGCTTCAAATATCACGCCCGCTGTCGTTAAGCCCACTTGGGGGCGCGCCCCATCGGTGCCATTAGGGGTTTGAATGCAATAAGTAGGGGCATTTAGTTTAGAGGCATCGGCTAGTGGTTGTCCAGTCAGGGCACTATAGGCTGCCGCTTCGTCCTTTGCGGTTGGAACAGTGGGATAATCAACTAAAGCAATTTCTGGCTGAGGTTTTAATAGAAATACCCACAATAGACACCCCATTCCAGCAACCAAAGCCAGCAAGCCTGCGATTAAAAAAACCAACCAAGTACGTTTCGGCTTTTTTATGACATTTTCTGTGTCAGAAGGCGCATTTTTAACTTCAGGCGGCAAACTCTCACGTAAATCTAATTCGGTTTTTTTATCCATTTTTTCACTCCACTTTTCTACTATTATATCAAAATAACCATAACTTTTTCCACAATTTGGTACAAAATTGCAAAAAAACCTTCACAAAATAAAAACATATGCTATAATCAACTTATGCTTACAAAGAAGGTCATAGTAAGCTCGGTAAGTTTTCTTAGCATAGCAGTTATGCTATCGAGCTACATAACACAAACACAAATCGCAGCGGCGGCAAACCCGAGTCCATCATCGGTTAATTTTGAAGTCAACGTGAGAGAATCTCTAGCTGTTTCTATTACTACTCCGTCCCAATATGCAACCGGCGACATTGATACTTTTTTGCGTAATAAGGTTAATGTCAGTGTAGATACTAACGCTACAAGCTTTGTTGCCTCCATGACTACGAAGACTGAAGATACTTCTCTGAGTCATGCTCAAAACAAAGGCACCATTCCAACTTTGGACAATGATTACGTGAAGAACTCATTCCCGACGAACTATTGGGGATATTCAATTAATGATACCGATGCGGGTAATAACTCTAGTACTTATAAAGCTCTTGTGGGGGTTGGTAGCGTTTCACCAATTTCCTTAATATCTAGTGCAGAGAGCAGTAGCATTAGCTCAAGAGATATTTATTTCGGAGCAAAAGCTGATATTACAAAGGCATCTGGTACCTATTCTAATACGATTGTAATCAGTGTCGTCACAGGTGTGATTGAGGAAGACCCAACCGACCCAGGATACAATCCGACTACTCCAGTAGATCCAGCCACCCCGGCCAATCCAGAAGAAACGCCACAGTATAGCGGTGCAAACACCACTACTGGCGGCACGACAAATGGCGCTACTACCTATACATATACTAGGTCATATGGTTCCGGTTCGACCGCCACTACTACCACGACCACTCAAGTTAGCGATGGAGACAATCGTAACACTTACGTAGGTTATACGCCACCACAGGGTGTCACTAATCGTCGCACCACTACGGAAGAAATCAATGAAGGCGACAATTCCCTGGCTACTGGACTAGCTGTCACCTCAGCAGTCGCTGCCACGTCTGGTGTAGTATTCTTCATTCTAGCCAAGCGCAAGAAAGACGATGACGAAGAAGAAAACCAATAATAATTAAGGATTTTGACCAACCTCTGAATCGGTGTTATAATAAATGCCATGGAAATTGTAACACGTTTTGCACCTAGCCCTACCGGATATATCCATATCGGTAATGTGCGCTCGGCTATCTACCCTTATTTATTAGCACGTCAAGGAAATGGCAAATTTATCCTGCGCATTGAGGATACTGACCGTGCTCGTTACGTAGAGGGCGCTACTGAGCTGATCGAGGACACCCTGGAGTGGTTAGGGATTGAATGGGATGAAGGCCCCATTGTTGGTGGCCCAAATGCCCCTTATTTTCAGAGCGAACGGATGGATATTTATCACAAATGGGCACGCAAGCTTATTGAAGCTGGGCGAGCTTATGCCGATCCTACTTCGCCAGAGCAAATCGAAGAATACCGAAAGCAATGCCACGAGAAGAAGATTCCATTTCTTTATCGCAATTTTCGTCCTACCGATACGCCAGAATGGGAACCTGGTATTCCACTCCGGTTTAAAGCAGAGCCGAAATCCTATAAGTGGCATGATGAAGTGATGGGTGATATGCAAACTGGCCCGGAGGTTCTGGACGATATCATTTTAATCAAGAAGGATGGTTATCCTACCTATAATTTTGCCCACATTGTGGATGATGCCGAGATGGGCGTTACCCACGTTATGCGTGGCGTTGAATACTTATCCAGTACACCAAACTACCTAGCTTTATATGAAGCTTTGGATTTGCCACGTCCTAAGCTTGTCTCTTTGCCGCACATTTTGGCTCCTCAGGGCAACAAGAAGCTCGGCAAGCGCGACGGCGCCAAGTCAGTTACCGAATATCGCGATGACGGTATCTTGCCCGAAGCCATGTTGAACTATCTAGCTTGTCTCGGCTGGAATGACGGCACCGAGCAAGAGATTTTTACCAAAGACGAACTAATCGGCAAGTTTTCCCTTGATCGTATCCAAAATTCTGGTGCTCGCTATGATGAGACGAAGCTATTATGGATTAATGGCCAGTGGTTACGTCGTATCTTTGATGAGCAGGGACCGAGAGCTCTCTATGAGCGCACGAAGGGTTTCTGGCCAGAAAAGGCAGATAACTACGACGAGGAATATAAAATCAAAGTTCTTTCCATTATTTATGATCGCCTTAAAACACTTTCAGATCTTCGCACTATGACAGAATATTTCTTTTCTGAGCCCGCTATCGATCTCGATTTCCTGCTCAAGAATAAGTTTATTAAAAAGCTTTCCGAGGCAGAGATTGAATCTTTACTAAAACAAACCGTTACGAAACTAGCTGCTATAGAAATTTGGGATGCGAACTCTCTGCAAGATGTGCTGAATGAATTATTGTCCGAGACCAACAAGAAGCCAGCTGAGCTCTTTAGTCTAATCCGTATCGCGATTAGTTTTGCTCCGTTTAGCCCTGCCTTAAATCTTACTATGGATGTCCTGGGACGTGAGGTGACTTTAGCGCGTCTCAACTCCGTCGCAAGAGCAATCTAGCGGCAATCAACTTGTGATATAAAAATATTTATACTAAAGAGAAGTAGCGATAGATTTTATCTGTTTCTTGGTTAATTCATTATTTAGTGAGACTAACCTATAGACAATCCCACCATTCACCCATGTCGCATTGCTACCATCAACAAAAATCGTTAGCCCCTGCTCCCGAATGGTAGTATAGTTGCTGGAGTACTCACTCTTAACATAATTCATCAGCAAGGCATTGGAATCCCAAGATGTCTTCTCTTCTTCTAATGTCATCACGCTATCGGTTTGGCTATTCTTAAAGCTGAGCGTAATCTTGCCATTCTCGGATGTAATATCTGATAATACATAATTACGTGGAACATATGAAGGATATGAAGCCTCAATGCCAGTTTGCATTGCAGCCACCCGCAGAGAAATATCTGGCATATTAAGATTTACGAAATAAACAATCGCAAACACGGCCACGGCGGCACAAGATAAGGCCAGCAGTACCCTCCCGAATCCAAAATGTAATCTGTTCTCACTTTTCGCTGCACTCTGCTCTTTGTCCTGTTTCAAAGTGGTAGCGAGAGCCTTTTTGATGGCCTCGTCCTTTAACTGTTTTGCAGTTTTTTGCGACACCAATCCAGTCTTATCGTTTATCTGGCTGTTTGTCGTGTTTCGCATTGCTCTTACTCGTTGGTTTGCTAGATCTTGCATCGGGTGTGAAACGGCAGGCTTCATGTCGTAGTTAGTCTTATTAGTACAAACATCACTGTTTGCCATCTCGGTGCGAAAATGTGTGATTTTTTGACTTCTCTTTACTGGAGCGGAAATGTCGGTACACCTAACAGGGCGCTTTACGTAACGCCGATTCAAGGTAGTGGATTGTCTCACTTGCCTACGAACCACCTTGGCTGTCGTATCATTATCGGTTCTTTGCATCATTTACCTCGCTTATTCTTACTATCATCATACACTCTTTAAAAGAAAAGCGCAAGTATTAATTTTTATAATAATTATGTTATAATATTATGTATGGATCTCGACAGAATAAAGAGACTTAAAAACTTAAAAGTAATCATTTCTGAAGCCATAATGGTGCTAATCGTCGTGGTGACCGTTATAATATTGGCACTAGTTGTATCGGGGTATTGGGTTAATTCTGATTTTGAAGTTGAAAGACAAGGCATGCTCCAGGTGTCATCAATTCCCACCGGCGCCAGTGTTGTCATTGACGGTGAAACGTCCTGGCGACAACGAACAAATACCTCAAAAATACTAGTTAGTGGTGAGCATACCGTAACTCTAACTAAAGAAGATTATGATTCTTGGTCGAAGATCATCAATATCACCGAAGGTTTACTGTATAGATTGCATTACCCTCGCCTATTCCTGAAAGAAAGAACACCAGAGGAGTACTATTATCTACCAGAAACTACTTATGCTACCGTATCGCCAGAATACGATTTACTACTTATTGCTAACAATACGACTGATTGGCTCCTAATTAATCTGACCGAAGAGAATCCGAAGCCGCGCACTATAGATATTTCTAGTTTATTTCAGTCAACTGAGTCTACGCCGGACCAGATGAGTGGTCTATTTACTGGCAATATTCTAAATGCAAGCTGGGACCATGATGGGGCGCATGTTCTCTGTCAGGTTCAAACTGATTCTCGGATCGAGTGGTTACTATTAGATGTCAGCAATCCACAGAAGAGTGTTAATATCACGCGAGAATTCGATAGTGATTTTTCGGATATTCAGATATTAGATAATTCCGCTAATAATCTTTTGGTAATTCAGAATAATAATCTGCACAAGATTGATGTGCCGAACAAATCCCTTTCGGCTGTCCTCATAGAAAAAATAATAGACTACTATGTTTCTAATAATGAAATACTGTTTGTTGCTGAGCAGTCTAACGATGCGCTAACAACGTCTTACGAAATCGGAGTCACTAAAATTGGAGACAAGACTAGGACTTCCCTTTTTCAGGTCGCCGGGCCAGTCAAAGTCGCCCAAATTCAATTTTATGACAAGAAATACCTAGCGGTTCTCGAAGGCAATACTGTTACTCTCTATGATAGAGAGAATCTTGAAGAAGCCATAGATTATATAACAAGTTTTAAACCCGACAATATGGAGGTTGGCCACCATGGGAACTTTATTTTATTATCATCTGGTGTTCACCTGGCAGCAATTGATATGGAGGCGGGTGACGTTTTCGAATGGATAGCTGATAATGATGGCTATAATTGGCTTGATTATGATATGTTGTATGATGTAGATGGCGGCAATTTGTTTGTCTACGACTACGATGGCCTTAACCGTCGTCATCTAGCCGAGAATGTTTCTAGCCATTTTCCGGTTACTATTACAGACAACAAATGGCTATATTATTTTAGTGATGATTATCTAGTGCGCGAGTGGATAGTTAAGCATTAATCTAATTATTGTCCAGATAAAGAATTCCAAGCTCTTTCGAAAAAGGAGGGTTCGTTTGATGGTAGAGTATCAGGCTCTGAAGTGACCGGAGCTACCTCGTTTGCCTCTGAAGCATTGTCATAACTTGGTGAAATCTGTTCACCGATGACTAGCAAGCGATAGCGTGATGTGCCGAGCGGTGTACAGGTTACCAATGTGATTAAGGGTTTATCTGTGTCATAAACGAGTGCCGCGACATTGGAAGGCTCAATTACCTCTTTTTTCACGATCCTGTATGTGTATCTAACTGAGTTATAATTTACGTAGATTAAGTCACCATCTTCTAGTCTCTCAAGCCCAGAGAAGATATACTTATATGGGTGAGAACTATAGATGTCTCCTGCAGAATGGCCAGTTATTACGAAATTTCCTATTTCGCCCGGATAAGCGCTTGCCCCCGCAATACGATAATGGGCGACACCACTTATCATTGCATCCATTACCTGATCAAGTGAGGCCCCAAAATTAATTGGCACATCAATATTTAGTTTAGGAATTATTAGTCGCGGCTCAGGGGAGATTTCTTGTGTAATAGTCGGGTCGATTGCCTCAATTTGGGATATTGGCACATTTCCCGGCGACACATAGGCCATAATTGGTGCAAAAATTAGACGGTTATATTGTAAGAATAAAATCATCAACATTACGGTAATTCCGGCTATGATTGGGACGAGGCGCTTCATCCGGCGTGATCTTCTGGCTTTCTCTGTGGTTAGCTTTTGGATTCTTTGCTTTAGAGAATTGGCAACCCGATCCTCGTTTTTCGATCTTTCATTGGTGTTCTGAGTTTGATTTTCTGATTGAGTTTCCTTCTTCGACTGTTCCCCCTTTTCTGGATGTAAGCTCAGCCCAGCTTTTCTGTCAGTCTGCTTACTGGAAGGATCAAATGAACTCATGATTTCCTCTTCAGCTTTTTCGCGTGCATCCTTCATGCGCTCTCTTGCGATGTAGTCTTTGGCGGCTCTTGAGTAATAATCGCTATAATACTTCTGGTAGTAGTTCTGCCAAGCCGAATGATACCTTCTCCACGATTCAGAATTAACCTTTTGAGAGATTGGCTCATCTTTTATACGTAGGTTTTGTTGTTGAGCCTCCCTTAAGGATTTTTGGGCCGACTCAGCATAAGCTGCCAAGACCTTCCGTCTGGCGATTGTGGCTGCTGTCTGTCTTTGCACTTCGCTGGATGATTGCCCACCATCTTTAGGATTCATAAGCCAATTATAGCATATCCAGCTAAATTATGATATAATGGCAACACTGGGCGAGTGGCGGAACTGGTAGACGCGCTAGACTCAAAATCTGGTGACCGCAAGGTCGTAAGGGTTCGATTCCCTTCCCGCCCACCATTATAGCAAAAAACTCAGGATCTTCGCGCGTAAGCGCATTTTTTATTGCCGAGCATATCACCATCTGTTTATAAGATAAATGGAAATATAGCGTTTATAGTACGATTTTTATTTTCTATTGTGATTCCAATAAATAATACCGCCAATGAAACTTGCCATTGATAACAAACATCCAATCGTCATAATTGCCGCTTGAATTTCTATTGATGTTAGCGAACCAACTAGGCTCATCCGATCATATAAAAACATAGTTTGATCATTTTGGCTATCAGCTGGGATGTTTTCACCGTTTTCATCTATCTCGGTTTTACATGGGTAAGCATCCTGTATGACTTCATGATTGTTTTTCTCATACGCTTCACTATCAAAACATAAACCAGGTGCATCAGATATTCCAACCATACTTCTTTGATATACCCCAATTCTTTGTGTTCCGCAAAACGCCACGACAATAAACAGAATTGCCGCAATTATAAATAACCCCGTATTAACACATACACGAGTTTCGGTTCTGTTAGCTTTTGTTGCCATATTGTCCTTTCAATTTTTATTATTTTGTTTTTGTTTAATATATACTGTCAAACTTATTATATCACGGAATTAGTTTTTCGATAGTTTTAACCAAATCACCTACCGACACATTTTTGCCGTTAATTCTAAATAGTGGCGTACCTTGTAAATTAACTTCTTTACCCATTTTTTGTTCAAAGTCTAATCGTTTCTTGACGTCCGAACTATTCATGTCGTCTTTGAACTTTTCGGTGTCGCCGGCATCGTTTGACGCTTCTTTAAAATACTCAATGAATAAATCATTCGCATCTTTTTTCTCGGCATAAATCCACTCCGATTGATTGGCGAATAGTAAATCTTTGTATTCTTTCCAATATCCTTGAATTTGTGCGGCGGTGGCAGCGTTGGCGGCACCTAATCCATTTTGGAATCCTAAGTTATACCCACGAAACACTATGGCAAGTTTACCGCCATGCTTTTTAACCAATTCATTCATTTGTCTATTCCAATCGGCACAATGTGAACAGCCGTAGTCGGCGTATTCATAAACTATGAGCGAAGCTTCATCGGGATTACCGATAATTTTTTCAGGGATGTTGCCTGTT
>JAFWNJ010000028.1 GCA_017510425.1 Candidatus Saccharimonadota bacterium | reverse complement strand
TCTTTTTGCTTCCATAAACCAGCCCAAACGAATCCTGGCGCCGTATATGCGTCTTTGCTTGTCTTGCATAGCTCTATTCCTCATCTTTAACATCCTTTATTTATTATATAAAAAGTGTCCAAGATGTTTGGGAGGTTGATAGCCAATGCCCATTTTGCACTTGCATTTTCATTCAAAACGCTTATAATTATAAGTATATGAATTTATTGCACGGCGTGGGCGATTTCTTCTCACTGGACATTGGTACCAATTCGATGCGAATCGTTCAGCTTTCTGGTAGCCAGCAACATGGCTGGACTCTGCAGAAATTTGCTTATGTGCCAATCGACCAGAAACTAACTCAGGATTCTTCCGATCTCGGCAAGAAGCGCCTTGGTGAGGCCATTCTTGGTGCCGTAGAGCAAGCCGGTATTAAGACTAAGAATATCGCACTCGGCCTTCCAGCCAGCAAGACTTTCACTTCCATCGTCGAGACCGAGACTCTACCCGAGAAGGAGCTGAAGAAATCCTTTAAATACGAAATCGATAAATACGTACCAATGGCCATGAGTGATGCTAAGGCCGATTATGTCATCCTAGGTGTCAGCCCGAATGATCCTGCTAAGACTGAAGTTCTAGTTAGCTCTGTTGCTAAAGATTATGCTGAGTCCAACATGGAAATGATCGAGAAGACCGGCTTAAACATCATCGCCATGGAGCCGGAGCCGCTTGCCATGGCAAGAGCCCTAGCTATTCCAGGCGCCATGGATGCCACTATGATTGTTGATTTCGGCGAGAAATCCACCGATCTGGTTATCGTTTATAAGAATCAGCCTCGCCTCGTGCGTTCCATTCCCGGTGGATTCGGTATTTTAGTGAAAGCCGTCGCGAATGGTCTTAACGTCAGGGAAGACCAAGCCCGTCAATTCATTCTGAAGTTCGGTCTCGATCAGAACCAAGTCGAAGGCCAAGTCTTCTCCGTACTTAATGCCCATCTTGATAGTTACGCTTCCGAGCTGGCTAAATCAGTCCGTTTCTTCCAGACCAAATACATTAATGGTAAGGTCGGCGGTATCGTCCTATCCGGCTATGGTGGCATGATACCTTTGTTCCCAGAATACATCGAGTCGAAAACCAGAATCCCATCCATGCGTGGCAACCCTTGGCAACTCGTCCGGACTACTTCCGAGCAGCAACGCATGCTCGCGAGTGTCGCCAGTGAATTTGCCGTCGCTATCGGTTTGTCAGAAAGGAGTAACGATTAATGGCACGTGAAATTAATTTAGTTCCTGATGTTAAAGGGGAGATGATTAAGGCTCTCAAGCTACGCAATCTAATTTTCTTCCTTTGTATCGTGGTCGCTGCTGCCAGTGCGGCAGTTACAGCTGTCGTCGGTACCGTCATGGGTGGCCAAGCAGCCATTTTGGAAGGCAATAAAGAATCCATCGATAAGCTCTCCAGCAAGCTCAAGTCCTATTCCGAGCTCAATGACTTTCTCACCATCAAGGATCAGGTTGGCAATATCTCAACTCTCACCAATAATAAGAAGGTCCTGTCTCGTACCTTTGGTATCCTTACAGCCCTAATCCCAAGCGGCCCTGATATTATTACTATTTCCGAGCTCAGTGTAGACCTGACTAGTTCATCTGCGCCAGTGCTATCTTTCGATGCGCAGGCCGATGCTAGGAAAGAACCATATATTGATTATAATGTTCTGGATTCCTTTAAGAAGAGCATGGACTACATGCGCTACGATTACGGCAACTATGTTGACAAGAGCGGCAATACCATTCCAGCCTACTGCATGATCGAATATGGCGACGATGGTGCTCTGTTTAATGAGCCATCTCGCGGCATTTATGCCTACTGGACTATTAATGCCGAAGGCTGCAATCCGGCCGCTGACAATACTAGCGAAGAGTCGGATTCAACAAGCACAGCCACTAATGATTACTCTACCGAGGATTACAATGGCCAAACCGTCGTTCGGATTTGGCGCACTCCACAATACGACGAATGGTATCAAGAAGTAGCTCCCGAGGGCAACAAGCCTTACATGAGTCTTGCTGGTGAGATTTCCAATGTGGAACATTTCCAGAGCTCCTGTATTACCTACACTGGCACCATCGTCGGCCAAGTCCAGAAGCCTAAGTGGACCGAGAATAACGAATCTTGCCAACTCGTAGCTGGTGGTGTCTCTGGTATTAGGGTTACCGGCTCGTCGAACGGTCGTAGTGCTGATGAGCAGTTAGTCCTACGTTTCTCAGCCCAGATTACCCTGAGTCCGGAAGCTTACTTATTCAATAACCACCATTTCATCGCTCTTGCTCCATCCGGACATCATAACGTGACGGATTCCTATGTCCAGATTCAGTCAATGTTTAGTGAACGTGCTGCTGATTGTGACGAGAACGATGCCGATTGTAAATCTGATCAAAATTTGAAGGGAGACGAATAAATGGCCAAAGAAATAGCAATCGGTAAACGAGCTAAAATCTCAGAAGCACAGCAGAACATGATTCTGTCAGTGCTCGTCGCGGCAGTCATTCTCGGCGTAGCAATTTCCCTAACAGTGCATTTCATCCAAGTCATCTCCTTTAATGCCAAAGTCATTTCGGCTCAAGATAAGTCAATCGCAGATTATTCCAGTGTCATTAAGAAGACTGGCATTTGTCGCGCGCCGAAAGGTAATGTTTATACAAACGATGAAATTGACAAATGTGACCCGAACGATATTAGGACCTCCGAAATTCCGGGCACTCTAAGAGCCAACATTATCCAGAATCTCGCTTCTAATCCAGCTCTTAACTCTGTCGCCAAGGAAAACACCTCTGTCTGTACTAATTCAGACACTGATAAAAGTTATACCTACAAGGAATTAGAAAAGATTTACGAAGATGCGATAAAAAGTGGAAACACCGAAGATATTGAGGCTGCAATTCAGTTAATGAAGAGCTGTTCGGCTCTGCGCATTATTCCAGATGCGCTGCCAGCCTTCCGTAATGAAGAGGCTCTGTTGGCAAGTGTGGACAAACTCTTTAAACTTTCCGATTGGAATCCAGAATCCCTTAGCCCCAGCAACAGTTCCGGTACCGCTAGCGGCACCAAAGGGCTAAATGCTATGTCGATTAATCTATCCATTGAGGCTGCTGCCAGTACGACAATGAACGTATTAAATAATATTGAGCGTTCAATTCGTGAATTTGACATCGAAAGAGCCACCATTGAATGGGGTAGCGACGACACTCTCATCCTGCAAGCCAAGGCCAATGCTTATTATATGGATACCTCTTCCATCAAAGAAACTGAACTGACTATTAAACCGGAGGGAAGTCAAAAATGATCCAAAAAGATTTATTAACCGCAATCGGCACTGCAATTATTGGTGCGGTAATTGCCTACTTTCTTTGCAATTTACTACTCGTCCCGATGATTGCAACGGTCGAGGAGCAGAAAGTCAAGCAAATCGATTCCAATTTTTCGCTTGATATTGCTACGCCCAGTCCAGAAGTTTTCAATTATCGTGCTATCAATCCAACCGTCGAGGTATATGTAGGGGACTGCAATGAGTTTAACGATTATGGCGAGTGTGTCGATAACGCAGATAGTAATCCAGGTCAGGAGAATCGCTAATGGCTCTTCTTACTAAAGAAGCCGAAGAACAAATCATCAACCTTCTCCTCGCAGAAGGTTTAGCTGACAGTAATCTCGTTTATTCTATCAAGCAAGATAGCGAGCAACACAATAAACCCGTTCTTGCCGAACTAATCGCCCGCAAAATTATCAGCGACGATATGGTAGCCCATGCTACTGCAGCTATTATTGGCGTACCCTATGTAGAACTCAAGAACATCACCATCGATCAAGACATCCTTTCCAAAATCCCAGCCGAAGCCTCGACCAGAGTCTTCGCCGTGCCGCTCGGCGAGAAGGACGGCATCTTGAATGTTGCCATGGTGGACGTTACCAATGTCCAAGCAATTGATTATCTCTCGAATCTCGTCAATCAACCAATTCGCGCCTGGATGTCATCCGAGCGTGGCATTCGTGAAATGCTTGAGCAATATCATGGTGATTTCTCCGGCGTTAAAGATGCAGTTCGTGAGACCGACGAGGAGGCCGCCTCCGAAGCTCAGTCCAATGTTAAGACCATCGTTCAGGACTCGCCGATTTCGAAAGCTCTCACCACAATTTTAAGCTATGCCGCCAAGACCAAAGCTTCAGATATTCACATTGAACCACTCGAGAACTCCCTCATCATTCGCTGCCGTATCGATGGTGTCTTGCGCAAAATCATGGATCTACCAAAAACAGTTGCGCCAGCCCTAGTTTCCCGCATTAAGATTCTTTCTAATTTAAAGATTGACGAACACCGCACCCCACAAGACGGCCAGTTTACAGTTCTCGTCGACGGGCAGGAAATCGACCTTCGTATCGCTATTTCGCCAGTGACCTGGGGCGAGCAAGTAGTTATCCGTCTTCTCGATAAAACCGGTGTCAGCATGGAAATCGAGAAAATGGGCATGAGCGGTCGCGCTCTCCGGGCCGTTTTAAATGGTATCAAGAAACCAAACGGCATGATTCTGACTTCTGGTCCTACTGGTTCGGGTAAATCCACCACTCTCTATGCTCTCATTCAGAAGATTAAATCCGAAGAAATCAACATCGTCACGCTTGAGGATCCGGTCGAGTATAAAATGGAGGGAATCAATCAGATTCAGGTCAATGTCGATGCCGGCCTTACTTTCGCCTCAGGGCTTCGTTCTATTCTACGTCAAGACCCTGACGTGGTCATGGTAGGTGAGATTCGTGACTCCGAGACTGCTAGCCTTGCCGTGCAGGCTGCTCTTACCGGCCACTTAGTCTTTAGTACCTTGCACACCAACTCCGCTGCTGGTATTTTGCCTCGTCTTCTGGACATGGGTATCGAGCCATTCCTGCTTGCTTCTACTCTTAACATCGTCATTGGTCAGCGCCTTGTTCGTCGTATCACCGAAAAACGCGAAATGTACAAATCATCCGAAATCGAGACCGAAGGAATTAATGAGCTAATCGGTGATTTGCTACCAAAAACCAAGGAAGAGGTAGCCGAAGTCAGTGAAGATCTAGGCTATCCAGGTCTGCCAGTCAAGAACGATGACCATTACCTACTTGCTAAAGGTATGAATTCCAAAGAGACTCCTGGCGGCTACTCCGGTCGTGCTGGTTTGTATGAGACTATCGAAGTCGACGAAGACATTCAGAAGTTAATCATTTCCCATGCTACTGCTAATGAAATTATGCGCCTCGCTAAAACCAAGGGAACAGTCACTATGCGCCAAGACGGCATGCTTAAAGTCTTGTCCGGAATAACATCAATGGAGGAAGTCAACCGCGTTGCTAGTGACCTCTCGTAACGCTTGTGCTATAATACTACTATGGAAAACAATACACAAATGAATAATACACCGAGAATCGAAAACCTCCTTGAGGAGTGTGTCCGCAGAAACGCTTCCGACCTACATCTGCAATATGGTTTACCCCCAATCCTACGTGTTGATGGTGCCCTGACCCCGATTGCTGGTACTGCTACTTTGAACGAAGAAACCATGCGTAACCTGATTTTTGCCACTCTCGACGAAGAGCAGCAGAAGATTCTGCTGAAAGATAAAGAGTTCGACTACTCGTTCGCCTTTGGTGACATGGCTCGTTTCCGTGTCAATGCCTTCCATGAAAGAGGCAAACTCGCCGCAGCTTTCCGTCTCATTCCGAATCAGATTAAGAACATCAATGATCTCGGTATGCCTGCAATTGTTGAGACCTTTGCCGATTTTCCACGCGGCCTAGTGCTCGTTACTGGTCCTACCGGTTCTGGTAAATCCACCACGCTTGCTGCCCTGATTGATAAAATCAACCGTGAGAAGTCTACCCACATTATCACCATCGAGGACCCGATTGAATTCACTCATCGTTCACAGCGCTCAGTCATCGCTCAGCGGGAAGTGCATTATGATACCTTTAGCTTCGCCGCAGCACTGCGCTCGGTATTACGTGAAGATCCAGACGTAGTTCTAATCGGTGAGATGCGTGATCTCGAGACCATCCAGGCCGCCATTACTATCGCCGAGACGGGCCACTTAGTCTTCGCAACTCTTCATACTAATTCTGCCGCACAGTCCATCGACCGTATGATTGACGTCTTCCCATCTCACCAGCAGCCACAAGTTCGTTCACAGCTTGCCAATATGTTAATGGCAGTCTGTGCGCAAAGATTGGTTCCCGCTATTGGTGGCGGTCGTGTAGTTGCTGCCGAAATTATGATTGCAAATTCTGCTATTCGTTCTCTCATTCGCGATGGTAAGACTCATCAAATCGACAATGCCATCCAGACTGGTGCCGAACAGGGTATGCAGACCATGGATCGTACCCTCGCCAAGCTTGTTCAGACCGGTGTCATTACTTATGATTCTGCTCGCGAATTCGCCGTTGATATCAACGAGCTTAATAGACTAGTCAAAGGTTAAACATGAAAAGATTTAACTATAAGGCCAAAGAGAAGGAAACTGGCAAAGTTGTCAAAGGCAGCATCCAAGCCGAAACCGAACAGATCGCCGGTCGTCTTCTAATTGAGCAGGGCTACATTCCTCAGTCTGTGGTAGAGGAAGGCACTGGCCTATTTGGTGGCAAAGGTCACGTTACGAATAAGGACCGCATTCTTTTCACTCGTCAGCTTTCGACCTTAATTGGCGCCGGCTTGCCGCTAGCATCCAGCCTTCGTACCGTAGTCGGCCAGACTCAGTCTAAGACCATGAAGACAATCGCCGAGGAAATTCTAACTAATGTGGAATCCGGTCGGACACTTTATGACTCCTTTGCTCAATATCCAGATGTTTTTAACGGGGTTTATCTGGCGCTTATTCGTGCCGGCGAAACTTCCGGTACACTTGATTTAGCTTTGAAACGTCTCGCCGATCAGGAAGAGAAGGATGCTGCCATGATGAGTAAAATTAAAGGCGCTCTAGTCTACCCGGCGATTATTTTAGTTGTAATTATCGCCGTGCTTGCCTTCATGATGATCATGGTAGTCCCGCAGGTGAAAGATTTGTACGAGGACATGGGCGAGGAACTTCCTGAGCTCACGCAAATCCTAGTTAGCATTTCTGATTTCTTTGGTAATTTCTGGTGGCTGGTCCTAATAGTTGTAGCTGCCATCTGCGGCGCCGTCTGGTATGCCATTAAAAAGACTCCAGCTGGCCGCAAAGTAATGGATGGCTTTAAAATCCACGTGCCAATCTTCGGTGGGTTGTTCCGCAAGCTCTACGTTTCACGTTTCGCTCGTACCGCTGAGATGATGCTAGCTACCGGCGTACCAATGCTAGATTCCGTCAAAATTGCTATTGAGGCCGTCAGCAATACTGTAGTCGAGCAAGAATACTTTAAGGCCATCGATATCATTAAAAGTGGTAAACCACTTTCCGAATCATTGCAGGATCGTAATTACATGCTACCGCTCGTTCCGCAAATGGCTAGTATCGGCGAAGAGTCCGGTAAGATTGATGAAATGTTAGGTAAAGCCGCCCAGGTGTACGAAAATGAACTTGATGAGCAGATTAATAGTATTTCCACTATGATCGAGCCAATTCTAATGGTTATCATGGCCGGCCTCATCGGCGTGGTCGTGGGTGGTACTTTGCTTCCGATTTACTCACTAGTCAATTCAGTAGCAGCCTAAAGATTATAGACTATTGCAGTAAACACCAGCCCCTTCAAGTCGGTACATCACCGCGAGATTGCGCGGGTTTGAGGAAAGGATGGTTTTGTTACCGTAGCAGGAAGCTTGTAGTACGATTATCATTTTATTGTCATTCGGGAAAGGTTGGTTCTCAAGTCCAGTCGCCACAGAATTAGTACAGTCACTATCGGCAGTCGTGGCGCCACACTTTACAATTACCAGCTGATAATTACCGCCCGACGGATCGGCAAAGTTCTCCTTCAAATAATCTCGGTAAAAGCCTTTCCAGGTCATCTCATTGCCAGTGCTGTTTTTAAGCGCATCCGACCAAACAACATTCACCTGGGAAGTAGAAGTTTCCGCAGAACCAGGCAAAGTGCCACGGTTATTTTTCTCATAGTTTTTAATCTTTTCCAACAGAAATACTACATCGTCGCGCCGCCTCGTGTCCCGCTGTGACCTCTGTAGGGCTGGCAGGGCAATGAACAACATCATAAATATTAGTCCCGCAATCGCCAGTACTAGCGATACCTCTATCACTGTGAAACCATTTTTTCGTTTTAAATCATCTTGAATCATAATTTAATTATAGTTGCAATTCCTTAAAAAAACAATAGGGTTATGATAAAATATTAAGTATGAAAATTGCATTCTATATTTGTTTATTTATCCTGGGAGCTTGTTTTGGCTCTTTCTTGTGTTGTCAAGCCAGGCGCTTACGCCTGCGGGAAGAGCGTGGCAAGAAAGCCGTCAAGAAACTCGGCTCGCGTTCTGTTTGTTTGCACTGCAAAGCTCAGCTAAAATGGTACGACAACATCCCAATTGTATCTTGGCTAGTTCTAGCCGGCAAATGCCGTTCCTGTCATCATCGAATTGGTGCGCTAGAATTTTTGTCTGAAGTTGGCCTCGCGGCTGCCTTCCTTGCTATCGGCACCACCATAGATATTGCCACCGCAGACGTAATAACTTGGGTGATATTTGGCCTTATTTTGCTACTTACCTTAGCGCTCGGCTTCCTTGCCATTTACGATGGCGCTTACGGCGAGCTGCCCATGCGGCAATTAATCATTGCGATTGCGCTTGGATTTACCATATCCATTATCAAGCAGTCTCGCATTATAGCATTAGCGGGATTTGCGCCAAGCATTTTTATTAATTCGTTAGGCTCGGTTGCGATTCTAGGGGGCCTCTATTTATTATTGTACTTAATCTCAAAAGGGAAATGGGTTGGCGATGGCGATTGGCTACTTGGCATTGCGATTGGTCTAGCTTTGAATGATCCCTGGTTAGCACTAGCTACACTCTTCATTTCAAACATTCTAGCCAGTTTCGTCATGTTGCCTTTCTATATCAAGAATCGGCAGAAGCAAATCTATTTCGGCCCCTTCATGGTAATTGCTTTTGTTATTGTAATTACTTTTTCTAATTTCATGCTACTAATTTAAGCATATGCTATAATAAACTTATGGTAAGAAAGGGTGACACACTTATAGAAGTAACGCTTGCAATCGGGATTTTTTCGATGGTTGCAATCGCCATCGTTTCCGTCATGTCCAGCGGCACTACTGGCGCTCAGACTGCTCTCGAGACCACTCTCGCTCGCGAAGAGATTGACACCCAGGCCGAGGCCATTCGCTTTATCCAGATTTCTAGCATTGCCGACCAGGATACTTCCGATCGGCGTTTTGAGGCTCTTTGGAAGAAAATCACGGATAATGCCGTAAGTGCTGACAGCGAGATATTGCAGTATACTCCAGATACCTGCCTTAGCTTGTATGCTGATGGCGGAGAGGTCCAGAATTATAATGGCTTTGTAATTAATAATTACAAACTTGGCACCTTTGATGCGAGCACCATTGATAGTGTTTATATTTCTGCCAAAGAAAATGCTGGCTATTTCGCTCAGGCCTCCACTTATCCCCGCCTAGTATTTAATAATTCCGCTTCTAATCTAGATGACACTACGTCTTCTTCCAATGAGTTTTACCGCGCTGAAGGGCTGTACATCATAGCCGTCAAAGAGGATCCTAGTGGTGGCGAGTATAATCCGACCACTGTCGTTGATGGTGATGGTGTCACCAAGCGCCCCGCCTTCTATGATTTTTACATTCGCTCCTGCTGGTACGGCATGAATGCTACGGAGCCTTCTACGATTTCTACGGTAATTCGACTCTACGATCCTAGCGCTGTGACGGTTAAATAATTAACTAGTCTCAGAATGAAACTTATCGTGGATTTCTTTTAGGTGTATATCCGTCACGTGTGTATAAATTTGTGTGGTCGAGATGTCTGCATGTCCCAGCATTGATTGCACCGAACGAATATCGGCTCCATTCATCAATAAATCCGTCGCGAACGAATGTCTAAGTGTGTGAGGTGACACGTGTTTAGTGATTCCGGCCAGCCGAGCATATTTTTCGACTATCCTCTCTACCGAGCGCACCGTCATGCGCCGATAATCGCCCGATGTATCTACAGTCTGCTTATGTCTGGAATTGTTGAGAAACAGCGCCGGCAGGGAATCAGTCCTCGCATCCAAGTAATCCCGCACCCTATCCGCCGCCGATTGTGAAATGAAGATTGGTCGGTCTTTGGAGCCTTTACCGCGCACCATGAACTCTCGCCTCTCCAGATTAATCGAATCTCGGTTTAATCCCACCAGCTCTGACACGCGTAGGCCGCCAGAATACAATAATTCAATAATCGCCCTATCGCGTAGCCCCGACTCGGTCGATAAATCAATCTCCTCCAGCATATCTTCCACCTCGTCGAAATGTAGAAAAGTGACTTGCTTCCGGACCACATGTGGCAGTTCCACCAATGATGGGTCGAGTGACTTAATGTCTCTCCTGGCTAAATATTTCAGAAAACCCCTTAGTGCGATAAGATAGTAAGCCTGCGTAATAGTCTTTAAATCCTCGTCACCGTTCTCTGTACCGTAACGGTTCAGCTTAATCCGGTATTTTCGGACTAATTCCTTCGTGATATCCTGCGGCCCCATCTCGTCCTTATTTAGGATTTCCAGCGAAATCTCTACAAACCGTTCGAGATAAAGGCGATAATTATCAATCGTCTTCTTACTTCGCCCCGATTCTATCTCCAGGTGTTCCAAGAAATCATTAATGAGGTCGTAAATATCCATACCGTAATTATAACAAAATCCCCATCAATTTCCGTGAGTTTTCTGCTAAAATTCCTGTCTTTTTCTATTGACAACTAATCACAAACACTATAATATATAGACAGATAAAGGTCATATATTAACAAGCAGGTGTTTTAATGAAAAAAGTTTTGAAAATAAAACTAAATCTAGACTTATGCCTTTCTGGGGCTAGTGTTTTGTTCTCATCCAGTATTTTATTCCCGGCTACCATCACTTGCCTATTCTTTACTACTCTCATTAGCACCATAACTGGTTTTGGTACCTCTCCTGTCTCTGCCTATTCTCTTAACATTACAACCTCTGGTCCTCTTGTTAGTGATATCATCCCTACAGCTGGTGGTATAGGTACTAATATCGTAACCGATGAAATAAATATTGTTAGTAACTGCAGAGCAGGATACACCTTCTCTATTACCGGTCCAGCTGACAATAACCTATATTTAAATGGTGATGATAGTAATGATACAGCTGGTACCTACTTTACTCCTGTAGATGGAACTAATGCTCTAAATAATGCTCTTAATGTTAATAAATGGGGCTATAGTCTTACAGCCAGCACTGGTACTGGAGTCTTCACTCCATTATCTAGTACTAGTACTGTCTTAAAGACTCCATCTGAAACAGCAAGTCCTAGTAGTGATATTAACACTACTATGCCTATATACTATGGTACTTGATATGTCAACACTTTTTCGTACAATTTTTTAAGGAATTAGCATAAACAAAATTCGCATCAGCTACTTGTTCACATTGTCGCCGATATTGAATTGGCGATACGTAATTTAGTGATCCGTGCAATCTCTCGTAGTTGT
>JAFWNJ010000027.1 GCA_017510425.1 Candidatus Saccharimonadota bacterium | reverse complement strand
CCTCTTGATTTTTCTATGTCTTTGCCTCTATAATAAGCCATAAGGTAGTTCTCCTTGTTTTTAGTTAGTTCCTAGGAACAAGTTTAAGGACTACCTTATTTTTATGCAAGTATCTGTTGCATAGGTGCTGGACTATTACGTAGTGTTGTTAATTACGACTTTTTATGATATAATGAGATTAGTTACCAAAGACAGCGACGGGCTTTGCCTTAATTATGTCGCCGAGGATAAATCTTGTGTTTTGTTTGGTGACGTTTATTAACAATTAGTCAACCAAAATATTAAAACTAACCAAAGGACTTTTTATGGCAATTTCAAAGGATAAAAAGAACACATTGGTTGCTGATCTGACTGCGCTTTTAAGTGACTCTAAGATGGTGGTTTATGCCAAATATCAGGGTCTGACCGTCGCGGAGCTGCAAGAGCTAAGAAAAATGGCACGCGAAGCTGGTGTCAAGATTAAGGTGGTGAAGAATCGTCTCGTAAGAGTGGCAATGAAAGAAATTGGTGCTTTTAAGAATACTGAAACTTCGGACCTGACTGGACAGCTGCTTTATGCTATTGGTTCTGACGAAGATTTCGATGCGGCTAAGGTCTTGACTAAGTTCGCAAAAACTCACGATAAGATGGAACTTATTGGCGGTTTTGGCGAGGATGGCAAGAACATGTCTAAGGAAGAAGTTACCACGCTTGGTAATCTTCCAACTAAGAACGAACTTATTGCCCAGGTTGTGGATACACTGCTTTCTGGTGTCAATGGTATCGTGTCTGGTCTTGAAAAACACGCTGAAGAGGCAACCAAATAATTATTAACCGAAAGGATAAAATATGGCAACTGATATTAAAAAGTTAGCTGAAGAGCTTGTCAACTTGACCGTGCTTGAGGTTAACGAACTAAAAACTTTACTAAAAGATGAATATGGTATCGAGCCAGTCGCAGCTGTAGCTGCAGTAGCTGCTGGTGGCGATGCTGCTGGTGCTGATGAGGGTAAGTCTGAATATGATGTCATCCTCAAGGAAGCTGGCGCACAAAAGATTGCAGTAATTAAGGCTGTAAAGGAAGCTACCGGACTTGGTCTTGGCGAAGCTAAGGCAATCGTCGATGGTGCTCCTGCAACCGTCAAGGAAAAAGTAGCAAAAGAAGAAGCCGAGGCAATGAAGAAAGCCTTGGAAGAGGCTGGTGCTACTGTAGAACTTGCTTAAGTTCTCTACTAAAATTGGTTGACTGATTGGCAAAATCCGCCCTACGGGGCGTTTTTTGTTATATAATAACTTACATGGAAGAATTTGATTATCTAAACAATGGGGAAGTGTATCTAGATGCAGCCTGCCAAAGCCTTCGGCCGAGATGCGTGATTGATGCAATTAACAATTATTACACTAGACACAATTCGTGTGGCGAGCGCGTAAAATACAAATGGGGGATTGAGACCGATGATAAAGTGGAGGAGACCCGGGGACTAGTCTTGAAATACTTAGGCCTCAAAGCAAAGAACTATACCGTCTCTTTTACCCTAAACACCACTTATGGTATTAATTTAATCCTGTCACAATTAAATCCTGCGAATTTTAAGAAAATCATTACGACTGAGATTGAACACAACTCACCGTTTTTATCTAGCATGGCTTTTTCAAAACGAACTGGGCTATCCCGCGAGGTGATAGAGAGACGAGAAGATGGCTCGATTGATTTGGAAAAGTATGATTTTACTAAATCTGTGGTGGTATTAAACTGCGCCTCGAATTTCGATGGCCGCAAATTACTCAATATTAATGATTTGATTAAATGTGTGCATAAAGCTGGCGGGATTGTAATTATCGATGCAGCACAGGCAATGGCGCACTCGGTGGATGTTTTACGAGGTGCTGAGCCAGATGCGATTTGCTTCTCAGCGCATAAGCTCTATGCACCTTCGCTTGGAGTGATTGTCTGGAGAAACGACCTGATGGATAAAATGGACGAGCTAATCTTGGGTGGCGGCATGGTGGACGACGTGATGCGCGATAAATATCTTCTTTCAGCTGAAGGCAAGGAGCACCGTTATACTCGTTTCGAAGCGGGCCTCCAGGCTTGGGGTGAGATTGTGGGGCTTGGTGCGGCCTTGAAGTGGCTAATAAATTTGCCGAAATCCGCCTGGAAGGATTTGGAGACAAATTATACTGCCCTCTACGAATTCTTATCCAGCTCACCTAAGGTACACTTAATCAACCGCGAGCCTAACCCTACGCTATCTTTCTTTGTCGAAGGGATTGACTCACACATGCTTGGTACGGCCTTATCGCGTGAAAATATTATGGCAAGGACTGGTTATTTCTGCGCACATTATTACCTAGATCACGTACTAGGTTTGCCGCCGCTGGTAAGATTCTCGCTTGGCCTACATAACCGGCCAGACGACATTACAAAAGTCAAAAAAGTTATGGAAAAAATTATTCAATAATGCTACAATAAGTTCATTATGGTCTGTATAGCTGCGTTTATTATTTTAGCTTTAATCGGTGTGTTTGTGGCCGCTATTTCGATTTTTAAACCACAAATTGGCAAGTCTTACCTTAAAGCCATGAAGAAGGCCTGGGGTTGCTTATGGAAAAAGGTGAGGCTGCAGAAATGCGAGACCGGCTTTAAGGATGATGTGAAGAACACTCTTCTATCGAAGGTTATGTTGAAGCATCCGAAATGGATACGACCACTTTCTATAGTAATTGAGGTTCTATCAGCCGTAATTGTGGTGGTGGCAGTTTGGGCAATTCTGACGGCAATTAAATCACTCTTGGCACTCTGGGCGCTCGGCTCATGTAATATCACTAAGCCGTCCGCCTGTTCGCTTGGAGCCGAGATCTGTTCGATCGATGAGGCGGAACCAAGTAATCCGATTGAGGCAACCGGCCGCTGGTTTACTGAATGGGGCGAGATTTTCGAAGCGATTCCAGATAAGTTCAGGACGTATAAGGCCGAGGATTATGATTTTAACTATATTGATGTCAGCGGAGCTTACGTGGAGGAGTTTTCTACCGTGGTTGATATCTTTGATCCGGGCTGTTCGGTGTGTATGATTTCTTATCGCAATCAAAAGAGTGCTGGCTTCTTTGATAGCTACAATGTACGGCTGGTACCTTTCGCTATCCAGGACGGAGATGGAAATTATAAATTCAAGAACTCTGAGATAATCGTACGTTACATGTTCGCGACTGAACAAATACGCTCTGGATTATCTCTTGCCATTATCGATCGTATCTTCACTGGTAAGAATAGTGAGGGGATTTCCTATCAAAATAAATTCAATGAAGATTACTCACGGGAGGAAGCGATTGATAAGATCGAACTCTGGCTGTCAGAAGAAGGGATTGATGAATCTGGCTTAGAAGAGATTAGGGAAATTGTAAACTATCCTGAGATTACTGACAAGATGACTGAGAACAAGAACATTATCGAGAACGAACTGCGCATTAAAGGTATCCCAACGATGATAATTAACGGGAAAAAACATACTGGACTTTGGAAAGCTGATTAATTGTAATTTTTACAACAATTTTTACTCGACCGATGTTTTTGACGTGGAAAACTTTCTTTAAAAATACTTGACTTTAAATGTGACAAGGTATAATATAATATTAATACTATATTTAGACAGGAATGCGAGGTGATGTCTGAAATACCAGAAAAACAAATAAAGAGATTGCGCAGTCTGCTCAGCGAAGCAGAGACTAATCTTTCAGCTGCTAAAGAGCTTTTGATTTCGATTCTTGGCGACGGCGAGACAATTTCTGCACCACGTGAGACGATTGTCTCTAGCCCAGAAGGTAAGGTAATCGAAGGGATTTTTGACGGACAGATTATGATTGGTCCTGATGGCAAAAATTATCCAGTACCGGCAAATTATGCTTCTAAGTCCAAGCTCGTCGAGGGCGATATTATGAAACTCACTATTACTGAAGAGGGTAAGTTCTTATATAAGCAGATTGGCCCAGTAGAGCGTAAGTCAGTGATTGGTACTTTGTCACACCACGATGACAAATATTTCGTGGAAGTTGGCGGTAAGGAATACCAGATTTTATATGCTTCTGTGACTTATTTCCACCTGAAGGAAGGCTCCCAGGTTTCGATTATTATCCCCGCCAATAATGACGAGGCGACTTGGGCTGCAGTAGAAGCGGCTTTGTGATTTTCACTATAATTTTCTAGTTTATTAGAGTATAATGATCTTATGAAATCGCTTTACAGGAGATATCGGCCGGTTCGGCTCGATGAGGTAGTAGGGCAGAAGCAGGTTACCAAGCCCTTAATTAGTGCTTTAGAGCAGAATAGGATTTCTCATGCTTATCTTTTTGTAGGGCCGAGAGGGTGCGGTAAAACTTCGGTGGCGAGAATTTTGGCACATGAGATTAATGGTTTTAAATACGAGATTGAAGATGACTATATAGATATTGTTGAAATTGATGGGGCCAGTAATCGCGGCATTGATAATGTGAGGGAGCTGCGCGAGAAGGCCGCCATCGCTCCGACGGCTGGGAAATATAAGGTCTATATTATCGATGAAATACATATGCTGACTAAGGAGGCGTTTAACGCCTTGCTTAAGACTTTAGAGGAGCCGCCTTCGCATGTGGTCTTCATTATGGCGACTACCGATGTTTATAAAGTCCCGATCACGATTACTTCTAGAGCCCAGACTTTTACTTTTAAGTTAGCCGACGACAAGACGATGTTTGACTTCCTAAAATCTGTAGTCCAGAAGGAAAAAATCCCTATAGACGACGAGGCTTTACGAATCATTGTGAAGCGTGGTGGTGGTTCGTTCCGAGATTCGCTGTCACTGCTTGACCAGATTTCAACACTGTCAGACCAAAAAATTACCAGTGCGCTTGTCCTCGAGGCCCTTGGTTTGCCACAGGATGAAGCTATTCAGGAATTACTAGCAGCCTATGTGTCCCAGAATGTCGCACAGGTTTCCGATTGCCTTAAAAATTTGCTAAATTCTGGAGTCAAGGCGGAAACTATTGCCGATGAGATAATTCGCACGATTATCGCATCCCCTCAGCCCAAGCTAATGCCACTACTGGCTAAGCTTCCAGAAGTAAAGGCGCCTTATGCTGAGGCGAAAATACTGGTGGCGTTAATCGAGCCAACTGCCACCCCCATAAGTCCTGTCGCTCCTACCGTAAAAGAATCTCGACCTATTACTTCCGTCGCCAAAGAACCTGAGGCCGTCGCTCCTACCACCAAAAAGCCTGAACCCGCCACTCCGCCCAATAAAAAGAATCCAGCCCCCGCGAGTTCTCCAGTGGTTAGCGATTTTGATTGGCAAGGTTATTTGGATAAGGTTCAGGCGCTCAGCGATGCAGTATATTCTCAGTTATTAAAAACCCAGCATGAATTTGATGGTGCAGTACTTCACATTTATCCAGTCAAAAGAATTGTCAGGACCATTCTGACCCGTGAGAATAATAAGAAGATTCTTTTTAGCGCCATCAGCAATAATGTAAAAATTACAATACATGAAATTTCGGATTCACCTACGAGCGAGAAGAAAGATGAAACTATTGCCAAGATATCTGATATAATGGGCGGTGAGGTAATAAACGATGGAGGAACAAGCCCGTTCTAATAGTAAAAGTGGTCGAATTCCACCGCACGATGAAGTGGCGGAAAAATCACTGCTGGGTGCTTTAATCATTAATAATGATGTCTTGCCGGATATTCTGACTATGATTAAGCCACAAGATTTTTACGATGAAAAACACCGGATAATTTTCGCAGCTATTTTGAGCTTGTACGACAGCCATCGACCAATTGACCTATTAACACTAACTGTGGAACTTAAATCCAAAAAGCAGCTAGATAAGATTGGTAAGGCCACTTATCTTGCGGAGTTATCAAATTTCGTCCCGGCCGCTTCACATGCTAAGGCCTACGCGGAGATTATCGAGAAGACATCCACGAGGCGACGACTGATTAGTGCTGGCACTAACATCGCCGAGAAGGCCTATCAAGACGATGCGAATCCGGATGAGCTAATCGGCTCTGCTGAGCGCGAGCTGTTCGAAGTCTCGGATAAGATTGTGAAGAGTGATTATGTATCAATCGACCAACTGCTCGCCGATGCCTTCGATCGAATTGATGAGTTACATAAGAATAAAGGTGCACTGCGGGGACTTAAAACTGGTTTTCGGGATTTAGACAAGAAGACCGCTGGGTTCCAGAAGGGCGATTTGATCATCGTCGGTGCACGTCCGGCCATGGGTAAAACTACTTTCGCACAGAATTTGGCCTACAATATCGCCAGCATTAATAAGAAAGGTGTGCTTTTCTTTTCGCTAGAGATGGGTTCTAATGAAATTATCGACCGTATGATTTCGGATGTATCTGGAATTGATAACTGGAAAATGCGTACCGGGAATCTTTCGGATGAGGAATTCCAAAAAATGGGCGATGCGATGGACGAAATGGATGATTTGCCGATCTATATTGACGATACTAGCTCAATGACGATTATGGAGCTACGAAACAAGGCTCGGCGCGCGATGCACGACCATGATATTGGGATTGTAATCATTGACTACTTGCAGCTACTCCAGGGATCAGATCGTTATAAAGGGAATCGTGTCCAGGAAGTCACCGAAATCTCGCGCGGTCTCAAGATTTTAGCCAGGGAATTAAAGATTCCAGTAGTCGCTCTCGCTCAGCTCTCGCGTAGCGTGACGGGGCGTGACGACCCGAGGCCGGTCCTATCAGATCTTCGTGAATCTGGTTCTATCGAGCAGGATGCTGACCTCGTGATGTTCTTACACCGCCCTGATTACTATCGTCAGAATGATGATAATTATGAAGAAACACATATTACTGAACTGCTCATCTCTAAGCATCGCCACGGCCCCATCGGTAAGATTGAGCTATACTTCCACCCCGAACTGTTGCGTTTTATGTCGCTTGATACCCAGCATGAATAGTGCTATAATACTTATGTGAAGAAAAAACCTATTTCTAAACTTTTTTTATATCGTTACCGGTTTATTATTGGATATGTTTTACTGGGCCTGGCTTTCGTCATGCTGCTCTTGCTGCTGCCTCTTTTTGCGCAGAAGGGTCTCTCGCAGGCCGAGATTGATTCGGCGACTAGCTCTTATTATCTAGGTAAAGACGGTATAGTAAATGGCGATTTGGTAGATTTACCTTATCGAGTACTACAAAAGTTTTCTATTATAATTTTCGGATTATCGGCTTATTCAGTTAAGTTACCGAGTATTCTGGTCGGATTGCTACTGGGCTTTCTTTTAATTCTGCTACTGAACCGATGGTTTAAAAATAACGTGTCGTTGCTATCTTCTTGTTTAATTGTGCTTTCGACCCCCTTCTTGTTCCTGGCTGGTTCTGGGACTCCGTTAATTATGCTGGTTTTCTGGCCCACTTTATTGCTTTGGTTAGGTTCTAAAATCCAGGGTGAGAAACGGCCTAAGCCACTTTACAGTTTCGCCTTCTCCATTGCCTTACTGCTTGCAATTTTCACACCATATATGATTTATTTCGCTGTATTCTGCGTACTATTTGTCCTGCTCCAGCCACATCTAAGGTTTATCGTCAAGAATTTACCTAAGCTACCACTTGCTATTGTGTTCCTAATTATCATTTCGGGCTTCACTGTTCTTGGTATTAGTATTTTTCATCATCCCGATACAATTATGGCGCTGCTGTTTGCTCGCGATTTTGAAATACACAATTTCCTTGGCAACATTTCAGCAGGCTTCTTGCCATTATTCTCCTGGCATAGTACGACCGAGAACGTCTTTCTTTCTCCTTTAATTAGTCTGCCCAATTTCGCGCTTGCCTTAATTGGACTTTTCTCTACCACTAAAGGATTCTTTGCTTCACGCAATTCAATCGCTTCGATTCTAATCGTGTTCTGCATAGTTATTACTGGCTTTAATCCGAATGCCGTCGTGTTCTTTATCCTACCCTTCTCGATTCTGATTGCGCATGGTATTAAATACTTGCTTGAGAAATGGTATGGCCTGTTCCCGGAGAACCCATATGCTAGGATATCCGCTCTGTTGCCGCTCACCATTCTCTTCGCATTAATCATTATCCCTGGTTTACTACATTATATATATGGTTATAGGTATAACCCTACTGTCTCGGAGCTATTTACTGATAACCTGGGGATCATTAAAAGTAATCTAAGTGATGAAACCTTACTCGTAAAGGATAACTATGATTTTTATAAGATTTTGGAAGCCAGGTCGGATATTAAAGTGATTGATGAGTTAGGCGATGAGAAGCCTGACAAGCTGGCAATACTATATAACGATGAGGGGAAGCCGGCAGGCTACTCGCTGGAGCGCATTATCGTCTCGCCAAAAAGAGACAACTCTGCTATAATCTATCTATATACTGTAACCCCTAAAGAAGGAGAGTAAAATGGGACAAAAACTAGATCAAATGAAACTGTTAAATCAGCTCCGCAAGGCTCAGAAAGAGTTGAAGAATGAAATCGTAGAAGTTGAAGCCGGCGATGGCGCCGTGGTTGTGCAGATCAATGGTGAACTGAAGGTCAAGAAAGTCACCATCGATCCAGAGAAAGTTGACCTAGACGATATTCACGAGCTTGAGCGCTGGATTGAGAACTGCATGCGTGATGGCTTCGCTAAGGCCCAGGAGATCGCCACTGACAAGATGAAGCCATTGATGGGCGGACTTGGTAGCCTTGGCCTCGGCGGAATGTAATATGCTTCCTCAAGCCTTAACTCGCGCAATCGATGCTCTGTCGAGACTTCCTGGCGTGGGTCCAAGAACCGCTGAGCGATATGCGTATTATCTTTTTAAGTCCGATTCGCAAGTCTCGGACGACATTGCTAGTGCACTCGGTAGTCTTCATAGCGACGTAAAGTCTTGCCCAATCACCTTCGCCCTAATGGATGCTGAGCAAGATGTGTCGCCACTTTATTCTGACCCTGAGCGAGATAGGACTACTGTGATGGTAGTCGAAGAGCCGCTTGATATTTATGCGATAGAATCGACCCATGCCTATCGTGGCACTTATCATGTACTCGGTGGGGCCATCTCTCCGATTGACGGCGTGACACCGGAGCAGCTTCATATTGGTGAATTAATCAAGCGGGCCAATAATGACAATGTTAAGGAAATCATTATCGCTACTAATCCTTCCGTCGAAGGGGAATCGACTGCTCTCTACTTAGAGAAAATTCTACACGAACAAAACCCCAAGCTTAAGCTCACGCGCTTGGCGCGCGGACTGCCGCTTGGTGTCGACCTCTCGTATGCAGACCAAATCACCTTAAGTGCGGCTTTAGAGAATAGAACACAACTATAGCTGTTCTAGTGCTTTAAAGTCGACTTTGGCGAGTTTGGTCTTCGGGAGTTCTGGCAAGAAGCGAATTTCGCGCGGGATTTCATATTTCGCGAGGTGTTTCTTGTAGATACTATTCAGTTCTTTCTTGATAACGCGCTCGGAAGCTTTCTCGGCGGGGACGACAAAGACAACGACTTTCTCGCCGCGTAGCTTATCCTCACGACCAACAGCAGCGCAGGCCGTGACTTTGTTGCATTTTAGGGTAATATCTTCAATGTTAGCCGGATAAATGTTATATCCATTTGAAATAATCATGCGCTTCAGACGAGAGCGGAAGTGAATCACACCACGTTCGTCTGCATAGCCGATGTCACCAGTACGGAGGTATTTCTTACCGCCTATCTTAATGAAAGCCTCTTCGGTCTCTTTAGGTTTATTGAGGTAACCCTTCATCACGCAGAGACCGCGAACCACAATCTCGCCATCTTGGCCGAGTGGAGCTGGCTTCTTGGTCTTAAGATCCATAATAACCACATCATTGTCCGGCAAAGGATAGCCAATACCATCTGGATCCTCGGCAACCGACATAGGGGAGAAGATGAAGCCACCCGAGGCCTCAGTGAGGCCATAACCATTCTCAATTAGAGCCTTCGAGCCGTGAGCCTGGAGGAAGTCATTGATTCTCTCCTTATTACTCATACTAATCATATCTCCGCCCGAGACGACATATTTCACCGTCTTTAACTCGTCCTTTTTGAATTTGATCTTGGTGAGATAATCAAATACTGTCGGTACGCCGACTAGAACATTAACCTTGTACTTAGTGATATAGCTCTTGAACTTCTTCGGATTGAACTGAGGAATCAGGAAGGAGCAGGCGCCATTATAGAGTGGCATATGAATGCAACAGCCAAGACCAAAAGCGTGGAAGTTAGGTAAGAATGCCATGAAAGAATAATCTGGCTTGAATAGCTCTGGGACGAGGTATTTAGCACCTAGTGCCTGAGCGTTGAAATTAAGATTGGACAGCATAATGCCTTTTGGCTTGCCGGTGGTGCCACCAGAATACATGATTACGGCATCATCTTTAGGATTCACGCGGGCGTGTGGATTGCCGATGTATTTATTGGCTTTAAGTAGGAACCTGTCCCAAGTAATCACGTGCTGGGATTTCTTGATGTGATTTTTGCGACCCTTGGTGATTTTATAGATAATACGAACGATGGTTGCCATCGAGCGGGTCGGTGAAACCACGATGACGTGCTCTAGCTCGGTATTTTTAATAATCGCTTCCACCTTCGGATAGGAAATATCGATACAGAGGATAATGCTAGAATGTGATTGGTTGACGTAGTCTTCAATCTCTTTCTCGGAAGATAGCGGATGTACCATGTTGGCCACGGCACCGATTTCGTTGATGGCGTAGAACATGTAAATCGCCTCGGGCGTGTTTGGCATGCAGACGGTAATACGGTCGCCCTTCTCGGCACCGATGGCTTTAAGGGCGGCGGCGACCTTGTTAATTTTCTTAATCATTTCCTTGTAGGTGATCTCGGTATCGAAATACTGCAGCGCAATATTGTGCGGCCATTTGCAAGACGATTCGTAAACCACATCATACATACCACCATCGAAATATTCGATATCCTTCGGCATTTTATCAGTATAGGAGTACTTGGCGCGCTCGAGCTTCATGTCGAGCTTGCGTAGCATGTTTTTAATCTTGTTATAAACTAATTCTAAAGGCATGGACCAATTATACCATACAATATTGCCAATGCCATTAACTTAAGCATGCCCAACAAAAAAGTACTTTCAGGACACGCTCCGGGCCGCTCTGGCCAAGTCCTTATGTTCCTGAAAGTACTTTTTTTGTTGGGCTTAAATATGCTTAAGTTAATGGCATTGTAATATTGCGCTCGGATTTAAAAATTGTTGTATAATGGTGATATGGATAGGAACTTCAAAGTACGCGTAATTGTAGGATTCGGCATTTTTATCGTGGCACTGCTGGCGCTTTATACCTTTGATAGTATTCCTTTTAAAATTCTATTTGGTATATTTGCCTTCATGTCGGCAATTGAGCTTTTTAGCTTCTTCAAGAAGAAGTTTACTATATATAATATAGTACTAGCTCTGCTTGAAATTACTTTCTTAATATGTGGTACCGTCTTCGTTTCGCAGATTAATGTAGATTATTTCTGGTACATTATTCTGGGGGTACCGGGATACGATGTGTTTGCGTATCTATGCGGTAAATTAATCGGCGGTAAGATTTTCAAGAAATCTCGCCCTTTCCCACATATTTCCAAGAATAAGACCTGGGAGGGGACGATTCTAGGACTACTATTTGCTGTGGGTCTCGTGGCAATCAAAATGGCGGCAGCCAATGCTTTTGCTACCGACTGGATGTATCTACTATGTGGTCCGCTGGCACTGCTCGGCGATTTGTTTGAGAGTTACTTGAAGCGTAGTTTCAATGTCAAGGATTCGAACGAAATCGTGATCAAGAATAAATTTTTCGAGAAATTAGAGATGTGCGTAGGTGGCTCGGAGGGACACGGGGGGTTCCTGGATCGCATTGACTCGAGCGCGTTCGCGTGTACGGTACTACTCATAATATCTTGTTTATAAAAGCAAAACTAATTACTACTGGGGCGCTCCGGAGGTTACGACCGAGGTGGCGAGGGGTGGCTCGCCCGTGACGACGGGCCGAGCCAACCCCGTCCCCAGGAGAAATTAGTTTTGCTTTTTGAAGCCTTTTATAAGGTAGTCCATACCCGAGAACACGGTCAATGCGAGCGCCAGGTACAGTGCGATGTTGCCGAGAATGCCTAAGAACTCTAGATTTACAATATTGTTAAATAGAATGACGATGAGGGCGATCATCTGGACAGTGGTTTTAAGCTTGCCATAGAATGAAGCAGCTATGGTGATATTCTGCCGTGCCGCCATCATGCGCATGCCGTCGACGGCAAAATCACGCACCAGGATTGTGGCGAAAACCCATAAAGGTACGATACCCATATAGACGAGAATCAGAAAAGCAAGGTTCACTAGCATCTTGTCGGCTAGGGGATCTAGGAAAGCGCCGAGGTCGGTGACTTGCTTCGACTTACGTGCCCAATTGCCATCTATCTCATCGGTAATGGAGGCCACGATAAAAATAACCAGTGCAGTGATTTTGGCCCAGGTGTCGGGCAGGGTGGCGAATACCATGAAGGCGATTGATAAAAGCATGCGCAGAATAGTTAGATAGGTCGGACCTGTGATACCATGGACAGATTTAGTCATACTATATCCCTCCTATGTTCGACTTGCCAGGCGCGGACTTTGGCGAATTTGGCGGCTAGGACATCGGTCGACCATTTGTCGCCCAGCATGACGGTCTCCCGATTGGAAAAACCATATTCTTTCATAGCTTCGGTTAACTTCGTACTCATCGGTTTCTTAGCCCACCACACACAGTCGACATCGATTGGCTCGCAGAATTTCTGCATCATTTTCTTGCGGCCATTATTGGAAATAATCGCAATCTTGACTCCAGCTTTCTTACATTCTTTCACCCAATCTTGGAGTTCGTCGGCTGGCTCCTTCTCAGAATGAAGCCTTAGGGTGTTATCTAGGTCGCATAAAAGTAGCTTAACGCCTTCCTTTTTAAGTATTTCCGGAGTGACGTCTTCAAATCTTTCAAACTTCTTGTCAGCACGAAAAATTGTCATAACAATATTTTATCACATTTTATTTTTTTATTTAACATAAGAAATATGTGTTATAATGGTTGGTATGAAGAGGTTGCTACATATTTCAATAATAATTATATTAACCGTATTAATGGGTTCTGGGTTCTACCTACTTGGTGCTACCTCCACCTCCGCCCTCACCTTTTCTTCGGATGTAGATATTAGCTTTACTTTTAATCCAACGATATCATTATCATTATCGTCTTCTGACCTCGTTATTGCTAATCTTGCTCCTGGTAGTGTGGCTGATAGTAATGAAATTACGGTAACAGTATCTACTAATACTGCCTATGGTTATACGTTAAATGCTACAGTAGGACAACAAACTAATTATGAAACAAGAAATTTAATACTAGATGATTATAGTGGAAGTAGTAGTGACCCTATCTTTACTAGCCTAGCCTATGGTGATTCCGAATCTACACTTGCGACTGATAATACTTGGGGATATGCATTTAAGACATCTACTGCCAATGCTCCATGGTCTAATTATTCTGGATTACCACTATATAGTGATAGCAACAATGTAACCGAATTAATTGATACTGATGGGGCGGCAGCGAGTGATTATGTTACCTTCAAAATTGGAGCTAGAGCGGCTAGTACTCAAGCTGGAGGAGAATATAAGAACGTAATTAGTTTCATTGCGGTAGCAAAACCAGAACCTGTAACACTAGAAGTAGCCTATAGGGCCGCTAACAAGACTAAGCTAAATGGCTATTATAAACTCCAAGACATGGATAGTAGCATCTGTGCTGCAGTAGAAGTAATAGACGATGAGCTACAAGTCATAGATACAAGAGATAACAAAGTCTACTGGATAGCGAAACTAGCTGATAATCACTGTTGGATGACACAGAATCTAGACCTAGATCTCGGTACACCTACACTTACTCATAATAGCACTACACTCTATCATGATGATACCGATCTTGGCTGGGGAACGGATACGGCTACTACAAGCTGGACACCTAATAGAGCAACTATTGCTGCAAACCCTTATGGCTCATTTACTGGCTGGAGCAATCAGTATACACAACAATATTCTGCCGATCCAGGTGATTGGTACTATGCTGGCTATGATGGCACAACACTGCTAGCATCAACTACCGTAAATTATCTCACTAGCACCAATAAGGTTACCGAGAATGGTATCACTACGGTATATAATGACGCCAATTATACTACAGCTTACTTTTCTAATCATCCTTTTACTGGTGCAGGTACAAGCAATAATGGCACTCATGGACATGTAGGCAATTACTACAACTGGAGTGCGGCGGTAGCTAGTAACGATACTAGCGCTTATGCCAGCTCCACATATTCTAATCCAGACAACAACCCGCAGAATTCCATCTGTCCAGCTGGGTGGAGATTACCAACCGTCACCAACGCTAATCCAACTTATGAAACTGAAGGCTCCAAAAATGAGTTTGCCAGGTTGGCTAAATTATACGCTGGATACTCCGGTAAAACTTCACTTAGTTCGGCTGGCTTAGAGGCGTCGCCTTTGTTCTTTGCTCGCAGTGGCGGCGTCGGCAGTGGCTCGTTGGAAAACTCGGGCTTTACCGCGTTCTACTGGTCCAGCTCGGTCGACAGCGATGGCTACGCCTACGTCTTGAAGTTTGACGCCACCAGTGTCGCTCCAGCAGACGATTATGGTCGCCGCAGCGGTAGGCCAGTGCGCTGCATTGCCCGTTAGAGTTTTATCATGATTTCTTGACACATTTATTATGCTAATGCTATTATGATAGTAGGTTAACATGCGAGGAAGAATGATGGATAATAAGAATATTAGTGAGCTGAGAGCAGTGTTTTTGTGTGGAAGTCTTGTTCTTTCTGCTCTTATATTTGGCACCGTATTATCGTGTGGTCCGACTATTGCAACATCTTCTTCAGCTTCTGTGACAGTCTCTCTCGCTTGTTCCATGACCGGAAATACCACGACCCCACATACCGCAGAGATACCAAATGGTGTAGATTCGAGGGGGAATGATTATTATCCTGATGGTATAGGAGCTACTACATTAAAGGTATTTTGTAATGATAATGAAGGTTTCTCCATCTATGCTATAGGCTATAGCGATAATACGATGGGTAACACTTACCTAAGAGACATTAGCCTTGGTTCTACCAAGGATATATTAACAAGCACCACCTTCAGTGGTCCTAATTCAGCCTGGGCGATGAAAATAGGCGCAGTAACCGGTACTTATGCACCAATTATTGCCGGAAGTACTAATGACACAGAAAAACAATCTGGAGATACTGACTATAGTGACTGGGCTAGTATACCAAATATCTATACCAGAATAGCCTATAGAAACTCTGGTACTGACATCAATAATACTAATAATCCAAACGCTTCAGGTGCTAATGTCACCACTACTTATGCTGCATATATTAGTCCTACCCAAAGCGCTGGTACATATATCGGACAGGTTAAATACACTCTCGTCCATCCAGCTAGTGAGATAGCTATAGGTCCACAGCCTTCTACTGCGGGATACATTAACTACTATGCTAACGCCAGTACAACTGAAGGTACCATGGGAAGACAAGCTGCAGTAGATGGTAACACAGTCACCTTATTCGCTTCTAACTTTTCCCGCATAGGCTATGGCTTTGCTGGCTGGTCTAATACTTATGATTATGAGACTAATCCTAATGCCAACTTCTATGGTCCAAATGAAGATATCACGGTACCAGAAGGAACTACCGAACATGGACTAGCTCTTTATGCTGTATGGATTAAATCAGCTGGTAATCTCCAAGACTCTAGCAAAGTCGCTGAACTTTGTGGTGCTAATGGTAATTTAATTGCTGCTACCTACGATGATGAAGGCGACCAAGACGAAGAAACCTGGTCCATTACTGCAAATCTATCCAGTATCTCAGCTCTGACTGATACACGAGATGACCAGACCTATGCCATCGCCAAACTCACTGATGGTAACTGCTGGATGATAGAAAACTTAAGGCTAGCTGATACCCACCAGGAAGGAGTAAACACTGTACCTACTACTCTTACCACAGCTAATACCAATAATCCATTAAATGATAATAATCCAACTAACCCAACCGTCACATTAAAACATAATTATAGTGACACCGATACTTACCCAACACTCTCCGCTACCAGTTCAGATGCTACTAGTTGGTGTACTACTAATTCTGCTGCCTGTGATGATCAATCTAGGCTCAGGACTGATAATACTGCTAGTAGGGTCTCATACACTACTACTCAGACCATGTCTACTGGCGTAAATCTTTATTCCTATGGCAACTATTATAACTGGTATTCCGCTACAGCCGGAAGGGGAACTTATAGTAAAACCAGTGGCAACACAGTAGGTGATCTCTGCCCAGCTGGTTGGCATCTACCATACGGAAATAATGGAACTAGTACGGGTGGTGGTAATACTAGTGGAGGATTCTACTTCCTAGCAAATTCAATGTCCGCTACTACTAGCAATGCAATAAATTCCAAGAAGCATCGTTATTTCCCGAATAATCTGCTTTACTCGGGTCTCGTGTATGGCACTTCCGTTAACGGTCGTGGTGGTGGCGGGGACTATTGGTCGTCCACAGCGAGCTATAATAGTAACACCTACAACCTATACCTTCTCTCTTCTGATGTCTACCCAGGTACAAGCACCTACTATAAATATTATGGAAGGACGGTCCGTTGCGTAGCTAGTTCGCCCTGAATTACTCCACATGAAGTGGGCACGAATCCATAGAATATACCCCATTTAGTGGACAAGTGAGTAGAACGATAGCAATCACCACCACGTGGGATATGCTATAATATATAATATGTACAACAAATTCACTGATTTTTTGCAAAATAAGAATAAGATTTGTATCATCCAGGCGGAGAATCCGGATGGGGATTCGCTGGGGAGTGCGATTGCGCTGGATTATTTACTGGGTGATAAGGAAATTTCGCTCTACTGCCCGGTCGACATCCCGAAGTATTTACATTATTTCGCCGATTGGTCGAGAGTGACGAATGAATTTGATTTCCGAGCCGACGGCTATATCATTGTGGACACTGCAGCACAGATTTTACTGTCCAAGTTACTAGATGACACCGCCATTCGTAACCGCTTGTATTCCGCGCCGGTGCTGGTAATTGACCACCACGAAACTCCGGACGACATCGAGTTCCCGCACGAAAGCATTATTGAGGTCCGGCCGGCCTGCGCTGAGCTAATTTACCAAATTGCAAAAGGACAGAACCTGCAGATTAGTAAAGAGGCTGCAGAAGCGATTTTCCAAGGGATTTTATCCGATACATTGGGGCTTACCAGTGCTTCGGTGACTGCCGAGACTTTCGAAATCGCTGCGGAATTGACTAAACTCGGGGCCAATGTGTCCGAGCTTGAGGACCGCCGCCGTGAATTCATGAAAAAATCTCCGCGCATACTGGATTACAAGGCTGACTTGATTAAGCGAATCGAATACTCACTGGATGGCATACTGGCAACTGTACATATTCCGTGGGATGATATTCGCGAGTATTCTGACGAATACAATCCGAATGTGTTGATACTGGAGGAAATGCGCCTAGTCGAAGGAGTCCGAGTGGCAGTCGCAATTAAATCTTATCCTGATGGCAAAGTGACTGGCAAAATTCGCACCAGCACCGATGCGCCAGTAGCTGATAAGGTCGCTGGGTATTTCGGTGGCGGTGGACATCCTTTCGCGGCAGGATTTCGGACCTATGACGTTACCTACGAGGATGTGCTACGCGATTTAGTTAAGATTGTGCCGGAGCTACTCGATGAAGAATAAACCTCTCGCCCTAGCTAAGATTCACGATATTGGCAACACCAAGAATCCTGAACTAACCGTGGTTTTGATTCATGGTGTGGCCTCGGATGCGCACACTTACGATAGGGCCATTGACTACCTCCAGGACAATCTGGATTTAGAAGAAATTCGGCTGATTTCTTTTGATTTGCTGGGCTCTGGGAAATCCTACAAAAGCGATAATCTGAACTATAACTACAGCGAGCAATTATCGGCCCTGCACCAATCCATTAAGGGGATTAAGACACCAATTATTCTGGTGGGGCATTCGCTGGGGACTTTCATTGTGACCCGCTATGCGAAGAAATACCCTAGTGGTATTATTAAGCTTATCCTGATTTCGACGCCAGTTTATACTGAGAAGGATATGGATAATCCAGCTTTCATGGTGGGGATAGAAGCCTTCAAAAAGGCGGTCAGCATTAAGAACCCGAACTATCTGCACGAAAAAGCTTTTAATAATTCCATGAAGAATATCGTCCTGAAGCGAGACAATTACAGTGTACTGGCCGGGATTACGATTCCGACTACTATAATATATGGTAAGGAAGACCAGCTAATCGCTCCCCATAACATCCCCGAGCTGGCCAAAATCAATCCCCATATCACCATCTGTAAAACTAACGGCCGGCACGGGATTACGCGTGACAAATATGAAATTCTAAATAAACTACTGACGGAGGAATTAAATGTTAAAAATCTATAACACAGCAAGTCGCAAAATCGAAGAGTTTAAACCACTGAACGATATAGTGCGGATTTATACCTGTGGGCCGACGGTTTATAACTATGCACACATCGGAAACATGACGGCCTATATCTATTGGGACTTCCTGGTGCGCGCCCTAAAAATGAATGGGTTTAAGGTTAAGAGAGTGCTAAACTTAACCGATGTAGGACACTTGGTTTCCGATGCGGACGAGGGCGAGGATAAACTGGAAAAGGGTGCCAAGCGCGAAGGGAAGAGTGTTTACGAAATCGCGGATTACTATATTGAGGCTTTCATGAAGGACTACCGGGCGCTAGAGCTACTCGAGCCGGATGTTCTGGCGCGGGCCACCGATTACATTAAGGAGGACATCGAAGCGGTTGACAAAATGACCGCGAACGGTTTTACCTACGAGACGGCGGACGGGGTTTATTATGACACCTCGAAGTTTGCCGGCTATGCGGATTTTGCGAAACTAGATTTGAAAGGCCTGCAGGCTGGCGCCAGAATTGAGTTCTCGGGGGAGAAGCGTAATGTGTCGGATTTTGCTGTCTGGAAATTCATCAAGCCGGGTGAGAATCACGAAATGCGCTGGGATTACTTGGGGCGACCAGGATATCCGGGTTGGCACCTGGAATGCGCCACCATCATCCACGAGGAGCTTGGTGAGCCGATCGATATTCATACCGGCGGCATAGACCACATCCCGATTCATCACACCAATGAAATCGCAGAATGCTATGCGGCTTATGGTAAAGCATTGTCTAGATATTGGATGCACTGCGACTTTATCACAATTGACGGCGAGAAGATTTCGAAATCGCTGGGTAACACCTATTCGCTGGCGGACTTGGCCGAGCGTGGATTCTCGCCGCTTGATTATAAAATGTGGGTTCTCTCTGGTCATTATCAGGGGACACGAAACTTCACTTTCGAATCATTAGAAGGGGCACGCGCGAGGAGGCTAAACTGGCGCAATAGGATTGCGGAATGCTATCAGAAAAATGAAGCGCGGAATAATAATGCAAAGAAGTTCAACTTCGACGAAGTTCTTGCCGCCGTCAATAATAACCTGGGTTCGCCGGAGGCATTTGCGATAATCAATGAATCAACGTTAATGATGGACGATTGGAAAAAAGTGGATGAATTATTCGGACTAAGACTAATGGCCGATTCGCCAGACATAGATGACGAAGTGCGTAAGTTGATTAATGAAAGGCAAAAAGTCAGAGAGCGTAAGGATTATGCCGAATCTGATAGATTACGAGATTTGCTAGCCAAAAAGGGAATTGCCGTTAAGGACACCGCCAGCGGATCGGTTTGGCACTATGTAGAGTAAAATCGATAATTATCCTATATTCTTATTTAAAACACACGCAAAATATCTTTTGACACTAATAACCTTAGGTTATGGTGTCTCAAAATTTCTGTTTCAGGAAAGGCTGGAGGGAAGGAACCTGGAACTAGCGGAGCAAGCATCGGACGGAATTGCCGTTGCTGCGACTGTTGTAGTCTGCTGGGCCGGTGCTGCCATCCACGCCGAAGTACGCGTGCCTAGCGTAGCCGTCAACGCCCGCAACAGACGACCAGAAGTAGCCGCCGCCCCCGACAAGCCCGAGATTACCGCCGAAGCCGCCGGCGGGAGCGAAGTAGAGCGGAGCCGACCAGATAGTGGAAATATCACTAAAACCATCATTGTTTGTCCAGCCGTATTCGCTCCAGAGATTGGCGAAGTCTCCTTCGGGTTGGTTTGTGTTGTCATTGTAAGTTGTAT
>JAFWNJ010000026.1 GCA_017510425.1 Candidatus Saccharimonadota bacterium | reverse complement strand
TTTAATAGATATGGGTATATTATTGTGGTATTTCATAACATTAATATACCCTTTTTGTTGATTCTTGGTAACCATTTATTAGGCTCCTCCAGTATTATTGATTAGTAGCTGGAAAGTCTAATATGTGTCTGAACTTATGCACACTTTGTACGGAGAATTCTGGTTTGCTGCGATATATAATTGAGGCTAGATAGTCAAAACCCGTCGGATAAACCGGCGGGTTTTTGGGTTATTGACTTTCGCTGAAATCTCTCAATTCAATTGCCGTGTCGGCAAATTCCTTGAGAATTCTAGCCATTTTTTGAAATCTTTCTTCTACCCCAGGCATAGGATCGTCGTTTTTATATTTTACTATATGTTCGACTGATGCCCAAAGATCCATCGACTTATCTCTGATTTGTATTTCAAGAGGAATAAGTTTAGATGTTCCCTGAATGGGAGAATAGATTTCAATTTGCACCTGCAAATGGAGTGAACTATAACCATTGGATTTAGGATTTTTGATGTAATCCTTCTCTGTAACGATATTGATTCCTGGAACACGCTTAATCTGTTTGGCTACTTCATATACGTCGTCCCTGAAAACAGTGATTATCCTTATGCCGGCGATATCACGAATGTTTTCCTTTATGGAATCAATATTGATGTCATATCCCTTCCTTTTGCATTTCTCAATAACCGAATTGAACTCTTTAATTCTGCTTGTGACAGAATTCAGTGGATTGCGATCCTGGAGCCTGCTGAAGGCTTCTTGTAAGTTGAGAATCCTTGCCAAAGTTAATCTCAGGGCAGATTCGCAATCAGTGACGTATTCTGAATACGCTTTCTCGAGTTCGGCTACATTGTAAGATTCTTCCATTTTTTTCACCCCCTTAAGTAGTTATTGAAGAACTTACTATTTTTATTATATAATACTTTGCTATATCTGTCAAGATTTGATATAATGGAATCTGGAAAATTAACAATTGGGAAGACGGCAGATATAAGATGGGGCTTATACCTGAAGTTTTCCCGAGAAAGGAATGTTTTTATGGAAATTATTAACCCTAATGGCAAGAAGACGGTGCGGGTTTCTACCGAATGGCTGGGGCGAGAATTGACCTTGGAAGTGAATAGAGTGGGGTTTCGGTCAACATCGTCAGTGCTAGTGACTTACGGTGATACAGTGGTTCTTGGCTCGGTGGTAGTCGGGACGAAGCCAGTGGTGCAGGATTTCTTCCCACTATCGATCGACTACGAAGAAAAATGGTATGCTGCTGGTAAAATCAGCGGCTCGCGTTTTATTAAGCGTGAAGGGAAGCCTAGCGATGAAGCAGTCCTAGTCGGACGGTTAATTGATCGGCCGATTCGGCCTTTGTTTCCGAAGGGGTATAGGCAGGAAGTACAGGTAGTATGTACGGTGCTATCGATGGATCCGTCATTTAGGCCGGATTGCGTAGCGATGATTGCGGCGAGCTCGGCATTAATGAATGCTGGGGTGCCGTTCGATGGGCCGGTGGCTGGTATCAGGATTGGTCGGATTGGCGGCGAGTTTAAGGGGTTCTTGTCGGCAGAAGAGCGTGCACAGTCGCCCATGGATTTAGTGGTGGCATGTAAAGACGGCAAAGTGATGATGGTGGAAGCTGGGATGAAGGAAGTGCCAGAGGAGACTATTATTGAGGCAATGCACTGGGCGGTGGCAAATGTGCAACCAGTACTAGATTTACAGCGTGAGTTAGCTAAGCAGGTCAATGCTCCGGAACAGGAGTACGAATTGGTCCTGCCGGACGAGGAGATTCTGAAAGAGGTGGAAGAATGGACGAAGGGTAAATTTGGTTCGAAAGTACGTGGAAATGTGATGGAGAGAGCGCATATTCTGGATGATATTAAGTATGCAATGCATGATGAGTTCGCGTTATCTAAGGGTCAGGGTGAGACGGATAATGAAAAGGTGGAATGGTACGATGAGAATCTCCGCGATGTGTATGACCAGGCCTTTGAGCTGGCAGTGCATAAGGAGGTGCGCCGCGGAATTGTGGAAGAAGGCGTGAGGCCAGATGGTCGGAAGTTAAATGAAGTGAGGCCTCTATCGAGTCAGGTGGGGATTTTACCGAGGACGCATGGGTCGTCGCTCTTTACGCGTGGGGTGACACAGGCGATGAATATCGTGACTTTGGCGCCTTTGTCGTATGCACAGGAAGTGGACACGATGGAAGTAACAGAGGGTAAGAGGCGGTATATGCACCACTACAATGCGCCTTCTTATACTGTGGGTGAACCGGGTCGGATTGGATCGCCAGGCCGGCGTGAGATTGGGCACGGTTATTTGGCAGAGAGAGCGTTATTACCGGTGTTACCTTCCGAGGAGGACTTCCCGTATGCGATTCGCTCGGTAACTGAGATTATGTCGCAGAATGGTTCGACATCGATGGCGGCGACTTGCTCGTCTTGTATGGCGCTGATGGATGCGGGTGTGCCGATTAAGCGACCGGTGTCTGGGGTAGCGATGGGATTAATGGTGGACGTGCCGAAGGGCACTGAGATTACGGCGGATGATGTTGATAAGGCATATGTGCTGACGGATTTGATGGATGCGGAAGATTTTGCTGGAGATATGGATTTTAAAGTTACTGGTACCGATCAAGGTGTAACGGCGCTTCAGATGGATATGAAAGTGCATGGACTACCGGTAGAGATTATGGAGAAAGCATTGAAACAGTCACACGAAGGACGGATGTTTATTTTGAAACATATCGTTTCGGTGATTGGGAAGCCGCGAGCGGAAATTTCTAAGTATGCACCGCAGATTGAGAAGTTAATGGTGAAGCCGGAGAAAATTGGTTTGATTATTGGTAAAGGTGGGGAGACGATCAATAAAATCACGACAGAGACTGGTGCCGAAGTAGATATTGAGGATTCGGGATTAGTGACGATTTCGGGTAATGATCCGGAGAAGATTGCGAAGGCACTGGAATGGGTGAAATCGCTAGTGGAAGAGCCGGAAGTGGGGAAGATTTATGAAGGTACTGTGGTGTCAATTAAAGATTTTGGTGCATTTATAAACATTATGCCGGGGATTGATGGGATGCTTCATATTTCGCAGATTGTGGAAGGCAGAAGACTTAAGAAAGTAGAAGAAGTACTTCATATGGGAGACAAGGTACGTGTGAGACTGGTGGCGATTGATAATGGGAAGCTGTCACTTAGTATGATTGGGGTAGATAAGTAAAAGATAGGTTAAGAAGTACGCGGAAAGCAAAAAGGCCAGTCGATGGAAATGACTGGCCTTTAAGGTGCTATGGTTTACTGGAGTTTCCAGGAAGGGGCCTTGGTTTATTCCAAGAGCTTCCTGATGATAAGCCTCCGGATACTCTCCTTCAGCTCGTCAAAACGGGGGTGGTGAAGAAAGACCGATGCCTGATCTTTTCCACTCAGGAAGACAAGATCGAGGGGTTCTCCTTCGTCAATCGTGTCCAAATTGAGGTACTTACCGAAGCGACGGAGAAAAGCATCGTCAATGTCGTCCTCGGCGCAAAAACGCGCAATTGTTTTTGACGTGGTCGAATTGACCTTGATCTCTCCGTTTTCGCAGGCCTTATTAAGACCTTCTTCGACGAGGCCGATATCTCCACGACGGATTAATTCCTCCATTGCGGAGATCGCGAGAAGATGATTTCCGGTTCTTAACCCTTCGGTAAAGAAAAGATTGACCGTCTCGGTGTAAGGGGTGTTATCGAAGAGTTCCCCCATTGTAATGTTCCTGTACAACATTGGCGTTGTCCTCCTTGCGTTTTTAGCCCGCGCGGCTGTAGTTTTTTGAATACGAGGAAGAGTTCCTGTATTCTGAAATATTTTATCATTTGTTTGCATTGTCGTCAAGGATATTGTATTACAAGCAAAAAGGCCAGTCAATGGAAACGACTGGCCTTTAAGGTGCTAGGGTTTAATGCTGGGTCGGTTCTGCTAACTCAGTCAGCAGCCGATTGCCGAGCTTGTAGAGGTCGCTCTCTTTCTCGGCAATCTCGATCAGCGTCTCGCTGATTGCATACTTCAGCGAATCACTAATCATTCCTCCCTTCAGAAAGCCTTCGAGTGCTCCTACGACCAGGGTGTCCTTCTTGCGAAAGATTAATTCCTCCATCGCAGTGATGGTCAACCCCTCATTAGGCATACCTACTCCTGCCAGGAACAGAGAGTAGATAAAGCCATCCTCGAGGCCCTCGAAAAGCTCTCGAACCGTCTTTTCCTCGCATAGCATATGCATAGGCATTTCCCTCCTTTACGTTTTAGCCCGCGCGGCTGTAGATTTGAAGGTAAGGAAGATTCCTTACGTTCTGATGGTATTTTATCATTATTTTGCGTAAGCGTCAATAATATTTCATTGCTTCACTTTTTTGTAATACTGGGTAGTTATGAAATATGTACTGTATCAACTTTTTTATTTTTCAGAAAAAAGGCCAGTCGATGGAAACGACTGGCCTTTAAGGTGCTAGGGCTTAATACGATCTTTCACAATAAGTTACTATTGACAAAATATAAGTAATCTGATATAATTGTATTTATATTTAGTAAATGTTATTACATATTTTTGGGAACTGCGTAAGACGTTAATAGTGTCATATAAAGTTATGGGTTGAGCTAAGTAGAATAAATAGTAATCTTGATTTATTATCATTGTTTGTTTATTTAGTTCTGCTCACAAGGCAGATGACGGTGGGAGAGACCAAGCCTTCAGGCTGATTGCATCAGTAAGGAAGGAAAAAAATCGGGGTGGAAGCCCAACCATATTCCCTATCTCTCAGGGATAACAGAGGGGCACCTATAATGGTGAAGGAGATTTATGAAGTACTATACTCTTAGGGATGTCAAGATGGCAGAGCTGGCAGATTTGATGCCTTCATTCTCGGTCCTTAATTTTCCGCAAAAGCTGAGGGCTGGAAAGGATGGATTCCTGGATGCGGTCATGATGCTCTCGATGGAAGAACTTAAGAACTTCAATAATCTTACCTCACGTGATGAGGTCTATGTCTACACGGGGGAAGGCAACGGAGGTTATCTTATACTGGTCGAGTAGGAGTAGGTTTCTTCGTGCCGGTTGCGAGATTCGACTTATAAAGCTCGCACAACCCTCGGTTATTACACCGGGGGTTTGTTTATAATTAAGAAATTGTTGCGGTGGAAAAATATGATGATTTTCGGTATAATATAGAGTATGGAGAAAATACGGAATTTTTGCATTATTGCGCATATTGATCATGGAAAATCGACGATTGCGGATAGGATGATGGAATTAACTGGCACGGTAGAGAAGCGCGAGATGAAAGAGCAGCTACTAGATTCGATGGAGCTAGAGCGGGAGAAAGGGATTACGATTAAACTGACACCCGTGACGATGTTGTGGAGGGGGTATATTTTGAATCTGATTGATACGCCGGGGCATGTGGATTTTTCGTACGAGGTGTCGCGAAGCCTGCAGGCGGTGGAGACGGCGGTGCTGGTGGTTGATGCGACACAGGGGATACAGGCGCAGACTCTGGCCAATGTGTATTTGGCGCTTGAGCAAGATTTGACGATTATTCCAGTGGTAAATAAAATTGACTTGCCGGCAGCGGATGTAGAAGGGGTGGCGGCACAGATAATGAATTTACTTGGGTGCGGTCGTGACGAGATTATTGAGGCTTCAGGGAAGACTGGGTTCGGGGTGGATAGGATTCTGGATGCGGTGGTAGAAAAAGGCCCAGAACCGAGAGTGATAATAGATTGAATGTGACGATGAGGTGCGGGTCGGGGTCGTGTTGCTTGAAATGCTAAAGCTCATGCGATATTATTAAATAAATGGAAGACAGCATTGCAAGGAACGAATTAAATCAAAAAAGTCCAGTCGATAATTGGCGTGGGAAGATTTCGTTAAGGCTTTACGGTTTATTGGCGATATTCTTAGGTGGACTTGGGATACATGATTTTGCTGTAAAAGAATGGAGGCTAGGCTGTACTCATTTGGTGTTAACAGTTCTTGCAATCTTATCGTTTAGATTTATATCAATTGATTCTTTTTTACCACCGACACTGTTATTTATCAATTGGGTTTTTGCAATTGTAGAGTTGATTAAATATCGTAAAAACATAAGTACGATAGAGCCGTTTATAAACCAGAGAAAGACTTTTCTCATCAATGCTATAGTAGCAGATTCTCTTATAATATTAGTAATATTAGCTCATGTTTTGTTCTTGTTGTTTCTTACTAGTTCTCGGTCATGCTATGCTTCGGGATGTGATAGTGCCGGGTGGGCGGTGGTGATTTTAGTTTGGATTAGTGCACTGCCAATTATGATGGCTGTCTTTTTTGTGGTTAATGCTTTTTCGCAGTATAAACGGCTATCACGAGAGGATAAGTCTAATAAGATAATTCGATTGAATGCTTTTATAATGGACTGTTTTTGTATGATCTGGTTGGGTTTTGCTATAGTAGCAATAGTTGATCTTGCCTTGAACGTTTAGATTTGGTAGTTGACTTTTTGCGGGGGTGGGGGTGCAGAATATGTTATAATAATAGATATGACGAGGGCGTTGATATTTGATAGTTATTTTGATGATTATAGAGGGGTGGTGCTGTATGTCCGGATTTTTGAGGGGGAGATTGAGAAAAATGCGGAGATACTGATGATGGCGGCGGGGGTGAAGGGGCTGGCGTTAGAAGTCGGAGTCTTAACGCCGAAAATGTCACCGAGGGATTCTTTAAAAGTAGGTGAGATTGGTTATATAGTGACGAATCTGAAGACGACACGCGAGGCGAAAGTGGGGGATACAGTGACACTCGCGAAGGGGCTTACGGTACGAGAAACTAACAATGGGCATGAAGTGGTGGATGCGGAAGGTAGGGTACTGGAACCACTGCCTGGGTATAAGAATGTACTGCCGTTTGTATATGCAGGATTCTTCCCAGTGAGTAATGACCAGTATAAGGAGCTCAAGGAGGCGATTGAAAAGTTGGCGCTGTCAGATTCGGCTTTACGTTATGAGCCGGAGAATTCGCCAGTCCTCGGATTTGGGTTAAGGATAGGATTCTTGGGATTACTTCACATGGACATTATAAAGGAACGCCTGGAACGGGAGTTTGGATTAGATTTAATTGTCACTAATCCTTCGACAAATTATGAGGTAGTAATGAATAACGGTGAGATTCGGGAAATTAAATCGGCTTCGGACTTGCCGGATGCGAGTGAGATTAAGGAAATCCGAGAGCCGTGGGTGAAAGGCGAGATTATCTTGCCGAAACCGATGATTGGAAATGTTTTGAACCTAATTAATGAGAAACGTGGGCACCAGACTAACCTTTCTTACATAGAAGATAGGGCGGTGATTGATTTTGAAGCGCCGATGGCGAATCTGCTCACGAATTTTTACGATCAACTGAAATCGGCGACGAGTGGATACGCTTCGTTTAACTATGAACTGGATGGATATCGGCCGGAAGATTTGGTGCGAGTGGATTTCCTAGTAGGTGGACATAAAATGGATGCGCTGTCGGTGATGGCGCACAGAAGTGAGGCAGAGGGAATTGGGCGAGAGGTGACGAAGAAGCTAAAAGAAGTAATTCCGCGACAGAATTATGAAGTGGCACTTCAGGCGGCGATTGGGGCGAGAATTATTGCGCGCGAGACGATTGGGGCATATCGCAAGGATGTGACGGTGAAGATTCATACTGGCGATAGGGATAGGAAGGCGAAATTGCTTGAAAAGCAGAAGCGGGGCAAGGCGCGGATGAAAAGATTTGGTAAAATTGATATTCCATCGGAAGCGTTTACTGTGATGTTGAAACGCGAAGAGTGATGCACTGATTTAAATTCAAAACCAATTCGAGCGAAATATTAATCGTCAAAATGATGTGTTATAATCGTAATATGATAAAGAAAGCAATGATATTATTTGTATGTGTCCTGCTTAGCTGTTTGGCTTTGCCGGTGTCGGCGCTTTCGGAAACACAAGAAGCGACCATTGTCAAAAAATGCGATTCGATTCAGGAAAAGCTTAAATTGGTGCAGAAAAAGGATGCGAGAGTTCGGGTGTATCTAGGTGCACTATACGAGAAGATTTTGACTAAATATATAGTGCCATTAAATGTGAGATTGGTCGAAAATAGTGTAACAAATGTTTCATTAATTGAAAATCAGAATAGTTTTGCGGAGGCTAGGATTGGTTTTATGAATGATTTTGTGTATTATCAAAGAAGTTTGGAAGAGCTAGTGGCGACGAATTGTAAAACGAATCCGCAAGATTTTTATCAGAAGCTGGAGCAAGTAAGGACTAAACGCGAGAAAATGACGAAGGACGTGGCTGAATTGTCGGAGCTGCTAACGAAACAGAAGTCTTTAGTTTCAGAGCTGAAAGGGAGCTTGTAGATGAATCCGGATAATGAAAAAAAAGAATTGAAAGGAGCGCGTAATATAGTAATAATGGGACTCGCTGCGATTGTGATTGCGCTTCTGACGACGGGAGTGTCTTTGGCGATTTATCATAATTCTGGAGACATTTATCTAGATAGATCAAGGCCGGGGTTCTTGCCGGACAAGGAAGAGATTGAAGATAGTACTAGCAAGCAGGACTCGGATTACGAACTAGAAAAAAGCGGACCGATTACTGAGCAAATCCTGGAAGAGTATTTGGAGAGTTTTGAAATTGAAGATGATAAAGTAAAAGCTTATAATGATTCGTTTGATGTTAATGCTTTGTCTGATGAAAAGTTAGGGATTGGAACGGAGGAGTAATGAAGCTTAAGAGTTTACTTGATTTTTTAAAAAAAAGGCTTATACTTAGGTAAGAATATGAAGAAGAAACGAATAAAGGAAGCTAGGATGTTTGGTGGGATAGCCCTAGTAGCTTTTGCTGCCACGGTTTTCCTTTCAATCTTCTGCTTGTCAAACACTGTAAAAGAAATTTCGGAAGTAGCGATTTCCAAAACCCCTACGGCGATTCTGGCTAGTGCGGGAGTGATGGACGGGCGCAAGATTTCCATTCCAGTACTATATTATGATCAGAAAGCCGATGAGTGTGTAAATATATATGATCTTTCCAAGAAGGCTGAGCTGAAGGCGAGACAATTTGAATGGTCGAGCTGCGAGTATTATAGTAAGGAGATTGAGACTGGACTAGTGGATTTCGAGCTGGATAATCAGTTTATGCCAGTGGCGGTGGGTGGACAATTGTTACCGAATCGTGGGCTGACCGACATGACACGATGGTTCTCAGCTGTGGAAGGCAAGAGCGCTAGCTATGCGGGGACACTGAGTTTCGATTATGATGCAGCGGATGCTACTTTCTCTTTCTACAAGAAGGAGTTTTATCCTCTAGATGAGGCCGAATTTGACCGCGGAGGTGCAGTCAATAAGGATGGTCACAACCATCTCTTTACAATGAGTTTTGCAGCGCCTTTCACGGCGCTTTTTAGCGGTGACGAGTATTTCGAAATTACGGCGGATGATGATAGTTTCGTGTTTGTTGGTAATAAATTAGTGATAGACATGGGAGGGGTTCACGATGCAACTACAGGTGCATTTAAGATTCACGAGAACGGTGATATCTATGCTTCAGTGGATGGGATGGATTGGGCTTATACGGGTGTGACGATTGATAAGGATAGCGGTTCGATTGTGCGAATTTTCCATGCGGATAGAGATTCGAGCGATTCGACACTGGGCGTGAAGTTTAGTGGGATGAATTTGACTGTAGTAGATACTAAATTGGCTGATGATGGTTCGGATGGTATAACTGTAGCTTATGACCCAAGTAACCCATCTTATGTGGCGCCGCTAGGGGAAAGTAAAGTGTTTAAACCAAATGGGGTTAAAGGCTTAATCATAATGGCGACGATTGAGGGTGCGGTGCTGATAGTGTTTACTATATTCATGACCATTATGATAAAGTTCTTGTTGAAGGCGAAAAAATAGCATAAGTATATTATTTGTCTAGGTTTGGGGCTATTTTTTCGGTTGGCTAATGTTGGCAGGGCGACCGTAGTCTGGAATGATGATTTGGTGTTGGTTACCGTGATGGTCGTAAAGCGGGATATTTAGTTCATGTGAGAGAGTATTTACAATGCTAGCGCCAATGCGAAGTCCGGTAAAGGAGCCGGGGCCAGACATGAAGGTGATCTCGGAAAGATCATGCCAATCCTGACCATTTAGCGTAAGCTTGTCATGAATGAACTCGAGTAGCTTCTCAGCGAGATCATTTGCAAAGGTGTGAGTGTATTCGTGGTCGTCAAGCTTTAGGATAGTCTGGTCGGTGGATGTATCTAAATATAGTTTCATGGTATAATATTATATAATGAATATCAAATCTGAACAAGAGATGCTAGAGTATGGGCGTGGCTATGCGAAGAGAATCGTGAAGCCGGCCGTGATTGAACTAGTTGGTGATGTGGGGGCTGGGAAAACGACATTCGTGAGAGGGCTGGCGGAAGGCTTGGGCGTGAAGGAGCAAGTGACTAGTCCCAGTTTTACGATTTCAAAATCATATGCACTGCCGGATGGTGGGAATTTGGTGCACTATGATTTCTATAGATTGCCAGAGCCTGGAATCATGAAGGACGATCTGATGGAAAGCTTGCGGAATCCGGATAATGTGGTGGTGATAGAATGGGGCGAGTCGGTGGCGGAAATACTACCGGACGAGCATATAAGAATAGAAATAAACTATACTGAAGAAGGGAGAGAAATAAAAGAATGAACGTTTATATTTCTGGAATTGATGGAGTAGGAATGGGCCCCTTGGCTTTAATGGCGAAAGCGGCGGGGCTAAATGTTTGTGGTTCTGATTTGGCTGAGGGAGCGATACATGGAGAACTAATTAATGCTGGAATTGAAGTGTCAATCGGTGCTCAAGACAGTGAATTTTTACGTAAGAAAATAGAGGAGGGCGTGGATTGGTTTGTGTATACTTCGGCTTTACCTAAGGAGCATGCTGAACTAGTTTTGGCGGAACAAGCTGGTATTAAATGTACGAAGCGGGATGATTTTACTGCGTTTCTGGTAGAGAAACTGGGACTAAAAATGATAGCGGTGGCTGGAACTCATGGTAAGACGACGACGACGGCAATGATTGTGTGGGCGGCGCTTAAGCTTCAGCTTAAGGCTTCTTATATAGTGGGGACGACTTTGGGATTTGCATCATCGGGAGCTTATCATGAGGGGGATAAGTATTTTATTTACGAGGCGGATGAATATGACCGGAATTTTCTAAAATACCATCCGTGGCTGGCGGTGATTCCGTCGGTGAGTTATGATCATCCGGACATTTATAAGACGAGAGAGGAATATGCAGGTGCTTTTTCCCAATTTGAGGAACAAAGTCAGAAGGTGATAAGATGCTTTGACGGTAAGATTCTGGAGAAGGTAGTGGGGGATGAAGAAAAGCTTGAGGTGGAAGGTTTTTATAAACCGAAGGATTTCAAGTTGGCTGGTGAAGCGAGGCGAATTGATGCGGCGCTGGCGGCAAATGCAGTGTTTGATATGCAGCAAAATGATTTTCGTGAGACTGGGATGATAGTAGATTATAATAGCGTAGCACTGATTGATATAATGAACGAATTTCCTGGTGTGGGGAGAAGATTTGAGAAAATTGCTGACGGAATTTATACGGATTACGGACATCATCCAGAAGAAATTGCGGCTACGATTGAGATGGCGAAGGAACAGGCTGAGATTGAGGGGAAGAAAGGCTTGATAGTAGTATATCAGCCACATCAAAACACGAGGCAACACGAGGTGCGAGAAGGGTATCGGGATGCTTTTTCTGGGGTGGATAAGTTGTATTGGCTACCGACTTATTTAACGAGAGAAGACGAAAGCTTGGCGGTAATTACGCCGGAGGAATTCATTGCGGATTTAGCCAATAGTGAAATAGCTGAAGTAGCACAGGCCGATGAAGAGCTTTCGGCGAAGCTGCACGATTATCAAAAAGAAGGATTCTTGGTATTAATGATGACGGCAGGTCCGGCGGATGGTTGGCTGAGAAAGCAATTTGGCGGAAAAGCTTATGAAAAGTAAAAGTCAGTTCGTTTGTCAACAGTGCGGAGCTGGTTATGCTAAATGGATGGGGCAGTGCAGTAGTTGTGGAGCTTGGAACTCATTGGTGGAACAAGTGGTGCAGTCGGAGAGCGAGAAAAAATCGGCGCTTTCGAAAGGACAGGCTTCGGGCAAGAAGCTGAATTATGTTAAGATTGCTACGATTGTGCCGTCGGATGCGAAGGCGAGACTGGCGACTGAGTTTAATGATTTAAATACAGTGCTAGGTGGGGGGATTCTGATGGGGTCGGTGTGTCTACTGGCTGGTCAGCCGGGGATGGGGAAATCGACACTACTAATGCAGATTTGTGCGACGGTGGCGGCGGGTGGACATGATGTACTATATGTGTCGGGTGAGGAATCGGCTGGGCAGGTGAAACTTAGGGCGGTGAGATTAGGAGCGGAATCGGAGCGATTGTCTTTTGCGGCATCGACATCGGCCAATGATATTGCGAAGACGATTGAGACTGGTGAATTTGATTTGGTGATAGTGGATTCGATTCAGACTCTGATGATGGATGAAATATCGTCGGCTCCGGGGACGGTGTCGCAGGTGACAAATTGTGGGAACTTGATAATCCGGGCGGCGAAGTCGACTGATACGGCGGTGGTGATAGTGGGGCATGTGACGAAAGATGGGACTCTGGCTGGGCCGAAAGTGTTGGAACATTTGGTGGATGTGGTGCTGAATTTTGAAGGTGACAGATATGGTGGGTTTAAGACTTTAAGGGCGGTGAAAAATCGATTCGGCTCGACTAACGAGGTGGCAATTTTTGAAATGGGAGAGAAGGGGCTCTCGGAGGTTGTCAATCCGTCGGCGGCATTACTAGCAGAGAGAACCAACACGGATGGCTCGATTATCTTGGCGACACTTGAGGGGAATCGTCCAATCTTGGTGGAGATTCAGGCGCTTTGCACGCAATCGAACTTCGGCTATCCGAAGAGGACGGCTTCGGGATTTGATATAAATAGACTGAATCTGTTGATTGCGGTGTTAGAGAGGCGAACTAAACTAAGGCTGTCGGATAAGGATATCTTTATTAATGTGGTGGGAGGGATGAAGCTAAATGATTCGGCAGCGGATCTCGCGATATGTATGGCGATAGCCTCGGCGGTGGCGGGGAGGAAACTAAGTGATGAATACGTGGTGTTTGGTGAGGTGGGGTTAGGTGGGGAGATTCGGTCGGCATTCCGGGCGGACCAGCGGATTGCGGAAGCGAAGAAGCTGGGATTCTCGCATGCGATTGGCCCCGCAACCATACATGATAAATTCGTAATTCCGGTGAAAGACCTAAGAAATACACTTATTAAATATGTTAAATAGAATAGTTTTATTTTATGAGCGGTTGACTTCACGCCATGTTAATTTTTACAACATTTCACTCAATCCTCGCCTCGATCAAGTCGCCAGCTCACTCGCGCAAAGCGCTCGCTCGGCGACTTTACTCGTCTCGGATGAGGAAAAGTTGTAAAAATTAACTGGGTTCGTCAAATGCTCATAAAATAAAACTATTCGATTATCCTATTTGATATAATATTTATATGAGAATTCTAGGGATTGATCCGGGAATTGGAATTTGTGGGTTTGGACTGATTGAGACGACTTCGAGAGCGGGGGCGAAGGCGCTGGATTTTGGTGCAGTGACGACGAAGGTGGATGCGCCGATACCGGCGAGGCTGAAGGACCTGTATGATTCATTGGTGCAAGTTTTTGATGAATGTAAGCCGGAGATGGTGGCGGTAGAGAAGCTATTTTTTGCAAAAAATATTACGACTGGAATTGTGGTGGCAGAGGCGCGCGGGATTGTGCTCCTAGTAGCGGAACAGAAGGGGTTGCCAGTTTATGAATTTACACCAAACGAGATTAAAATGTCTTTAACTGGTTATGGCGCGGCAACGAAAACGCAGATTGAAGAAATGGTGCGAGTGCATTTGGGGTTAGAAAATAAGCCAAAACCGGACGATGCAGCGGATGCGTTGGCGGTGGCGATTACGTGTGGATTCCTATATCCAACTAAATCGGCGGAAAAATACGAGTTCTCAAATTCACGCGGACGAAAAAGGAGGATGTAGTTTGTATGCTAGAACAGATGGGTGTGGTATAATGGCGAATAGTTTGATGATTAAAACGGAGGAAACATGATAGCACATATTAGGGGCGTAGTGGAAGAGAAGTTTGGTAATAATGGGGTGATTATTGATGTTTCGGGTGTGGGATATGAAATGATGGTACCGGTGCCGGATTTTGAGAATGTGGCTCTGGGTGAAGAGCGGAAGTTCTATACTTATCATCAGGTAAGAGAGAATGCGGAGGAACTGTATGGGTTCTCGTCTTTGGTGGCGAAGAAGATGTTTGAGTTATTAATTTCAGTGCAGGGGGTAGGGCCGAAGGCGGGAATTGCGATTATGTCGCTTGCTGATGCGGAAGAAGTGAGAAATGCCATCGCAAATGGTGACGTGGGGTTTGTATCGAAAGCTTCGGGAGTGGGGAAAAAATCGGCGGAGAGGGTGATCGTGGATCTAAGGGATAAAGTAGGAATCCCGAGTCGGTATGGAGCGACAGAGGTTAAATACGGTGCGGCTAAGAGTGATGAGCCGGATGAGGCGCTGGATGCTTTAATTGCACTTGGTTTTCCTTTGAAGGAAGCGACTGCGGCGCTCGAGAAGGTGGATGTGAATTTGCCGGTGGAAGAGCGGGTGAAAATGGCGCTAAAAAGATAAAAAACTCTTGATTTTTAACCATAAACACTATATTATATATAGTATACGAAGGTCATTATAATGGACAGGTGTTTGAATTTGATGAGCTATAAAATAAAACTATCTCTAAAGCTATGTGGGGCTAGTGTTTTGTTCTTTGTCCTTAGTACTATCACTGGCTTTAATGTCTCTCCCGCCTCCGCTTATTCTGCTACTATTAATACCTCCAGTTCTATTAACCTAGATGTCTCTCCAGCTGGAGATGGTACTTCTATTCATAGTGAATCCATTAATATAACCTCAGACTGTAGAAGTGGTTATAATCTAACTATAGCTACTCCAACTGGCAGTAACCTATATAAGTATGATAGTACTAATGATACACTAGATTCTACTGCCTCCTTTACTTCAGTAGATGGTACTTCTAGTCTTAGTAGTAATAATAATACTAACAAATGGGGCTATACACTAGTCTCTAACCCCACTAGCTCTACTGTCTTCTCCCCACTCTCTTCTACTCCATCAGTATTAAAGTCTACAGTAGATACCGTAAGTCCAAGTACTGATATTAATGACACCTTTAACATTAACTATGGTATTAAAGCTGATACTACCATTAATCCAGGTACCTATAGAATGGCTAATGATACTAATGGTACTAATGGTGCTATTGTCTACTATCTCACTATGGATACTACTTGTACCCAGTATACTGTATCCTTTAATCCTAATGGTGGTACCGTTACTGGTGGTGGTAATAACCCAGAACAAAACATCCAGGAAGGAACAGCTACTAAACTTAACTCAGCCGAATCCATTAAGGCTCCACAAGAATCTTCCTATACTGATGCAGCAAACAATACTATTACTGGAGACCCAGACAAACTCTGGACCTTCTGGGGCTGGAATACTAATGTAGATGGTACTGGTGATTGGTATAAGGACAAAGAACCAGTAAATAACCTAACTAATGCTGGTAGTACTATTACCCTCTATGCCCAGTGGAAACAAGCAACCCTAGCTGATATGACTGCTACTCCTGCTGTTCAACCTACTGACCCGAAACAAATAGGTCATAATGAAATGCAGGACATGACTCCAGAAATCTGCTGGAACTCACCTATCACTACTGCTACCAATGCTCCTGCTGCTACTCTCAAAGATTATCGTGGTAAAGTTACAACCGGAGAAAACCCAGAACAACCAGAACAATACACCGTATCAAAACTGGCTGATGGACTATGTTGGATGACAACCAACCTAAATCTAGGACGAAGTGGCACTGACGGACCTAATGGTGATGGAACTGTTACCCTTACTAGTGAAGATACTGATTTAGCAAACAATACTACCTTCATCCTACCAGCTGGAGATACCACCAGCTACACAGCTACTGGTAATCTTGCCAAGATAAGACTAACTAATACCAGTAGTACCAACACCAATGGCGTCTACTACACCTGGTCTGCTGCAGTAGCTAATACTACCTCCACCAGCTTTAGCCCCACCACCTCTATCTGTCCGAAGAATTGGGATTTACCCGCTAGTAGCCAGTATGCCAATCTAAGTTCTAAGTCTAGTTACGGTTCGTCTAACCAAACTACTGCTGTCCCTAGTTCGTTCTTAACCAACGGCGGCTTAACTAATGGCGCTAACTTCTACCAGACTAGCTACAGTTATTTCTGGACTAATACTTCCAGCTCTACTACAGCCGCTTACGGTGCCAGGGTTAATGGTACTACTATGACTACCAGTGCAACCGCAAATACAACATATGGCGGTAATAAATACTACCGTAAAAATCTTCGCTGTGTCGCCTCTCAAGGCACGGTTACTATTAACTATGATGGTAACAATAGCGACGGTGGCTCCACCGCTTCACAAGAAAACGTAGAGATTAATTCCACAAACTTAAGAAACAATGGCTTCACTAGAACCCACTATAGTTTTAATAATTGGAACACGGAAGCTAATGGTTCTGGTACTACTGTTGCCAACTCCGTCGCTCTTTCTTCATTAGACCTGAAACCAAGCTCCACCATTACCCTTTACGCCCAATGGACTCCACAACGTCAAATCATCTACAATGATAACTGTAGCTATAATAATGCAGGTTGTGCTACCAATGAAGATACTACAAACACCAGTAACTGGACTAATGCCGGCAGCAATATTACCCTAGGTAATGATACCTACTTTACCACTAGGGCAGGTTATGCCATTACTTCCTGGAATACGGCCAGTGATGGTAGTGGTATCAGTTACAATATCTCGTCTAGCTACACTGTCCCATCCGATCTAGCTATACCAGACCAAGTTACCTTATATGCTCAGTGGTCTCCTGCTCTTACTATTAACTTCAATAGCAATGGTGGTAGTGGCACTATGGCAGCACAACTAATACCAGAAAACACATCCAAGACCCTGAAGAGTAATAGCTTCACCGCTCCCTCTGGTAACTACTTCATTGGTTGGATGACCGAAGAAAGTAGAGTAAATAACGAAGTAGTCTACACTAACGGTGCTACCTATACTACTCCAGCTACCGTCACTCCAGGCGACTCTATCACTCTCTATGCCAAATGGGGGCCTAAATATACCATTGTCTATAATGGTAATAATGCTACTGGTGGTAGTATGGTAAGTAGTGGTACAGAGTTAAAGCACACTAATATCAATGAAGGCGGCGCCGTAAGCCTTTATGCGCCGAACTACTGGAAGACTAACCATGGTTTTGTTGGCTGGTCACCTAGCTCTACCGCTACAGTAGGTGGCACAGACCTTATCTATGGTCCAAATGAAACTATTAGCGCCCCAGCTTATGACAAATATGGTCAGGAAATCAGTGGTACTAAGACCATTACCTTGTATGCCATTTGGTTAGAAGCAGACTCTAATAAAACCATGCAAACCTTTGGTCTTACGGATTGTCAGAGTATGACTCAAATCGCCTATGACACTACCACTGGTAAAATCACTGCTCCAACTGGTAGCGTGATAGCACTGAAGGACCAACGTGATGGCAATGTCTATACTGTAGCTAGATTAGCTGATGGTAACTGCTGGATGACGGAAAACTTAAGGCTAGAAGCTGAAAACACGGTAGGGAACAATCAATATGATGAATCGGTTACTAACGAATCCCTAGCACAAGGTTATGGCGGGGTCTTTACTGGCCTAGATAGTACAGAAAATACCAATTTCACTAATACTACTACTAATACCCTGAATAACTTATACAATAGCACTAACATTACAGGAAGCTACCCAGATTACAGATTCCCACGATACAATAACAATAACACCAACACTAGTCTCACTGCTAGTTACAATGGCACAGGAAATAGTACATATTATAGCTGGTACAGTTATGGCAATTACTACACTTGGGCTGCCGCAATGGCGAATACTACATACTATAGTTCATATAGTGGCGCTAGTGGTTCTGAAACTGCTGATACTTCCCTTTGCCCAGTCAATTGGACTTTACCATCTGGCAACCAAAATGTTAATAGTACATTTGAAAAACTGAATCAACAAATGGGTAAAAGTACCTATGCTCAAGGATCTAAGGAATGGCGCTCTTTCCCGAATAACTTTCTCTACTCTGGCTACTTCAACGATTCTTCTGCGAAAGGGCGCGGGTTGTATGGTTTTTATTGGAGTAAATCCTCCAGTGGTTATAGCAACGCTCACCACCTTTACTTTCGTTCCACGGACCTATTTCCGTCATATAATGATGGAAAGAACCGCGGTTTTAGTATACGCTGCTTAGTAGACAACACTTATACTATTAAGTATGATGGCAATAATGCGACTGGTGGTAATATGGTGAGTGACGGCAATGAATTAAAACATATAGGTTTACTCGGTGGTGAAGCTATAGACCTATATCCATCCAACTATTATAGAACCGGTTATGGCTTCGCAGGTTGGTCTACTGATCCTGATGCTTGGACTCACTTCACTGATAATGATAGCACTAATGATCCGATAATCTATGGTCCGATGGAAACTATTACCGCTCCAGCGCATCCTGGTTACCAAAGAATGATACTTTATGCTGTGTGGGTCCCAGCAGAACAAGATGGCAATAATAATCCAGTCTATCTCCAAGACTTTAATATCACATCATGTAACAATCTTACTAGTACCACCTTTGATTCTAATACTGGTACAATTACAGTAAATAAGAATAGCATAGTAGCTTTAACTGATAAACGTGATGGTAATGTCTACACAGTAGCTAGACTCGCCGATGGTAACTGTTGGATGACAGAGAATCTAAGGCTAGAAGCGGAGAATACAGTGGGAAACAATCAATATGATTCGTCAGTCACAAACCAGAGCCTCTCTCAAAACTACGGTGGAGTCTTTACGGGTCTAGATACTTCAGAAAATGCCAACTTCGCTGATACTACCACTGCCACCCCTAACAACTTATATAATAGCACCAATATCACAGGAAGCTACCCAGGCTACAGATTCTCTCGTTACAACAATAATAATACCAACACCAGCCTTACAACTAGCTATAATGGTACGGGTAGCAGTACCTACTACAGCTGGTATAGCTATGGCAATTACTACACTTGGGCTGCTGCTATGGCAAATACTACTTACTATAGTTCAGCTACTGGTACATCTGGCTCTGAATCTGCCGGTACCTCACTTTGTCCTACTAATTGGAGCTTGCCTACTAGTGGTAATACTTCCAAAGATTTTGGTATACTTTCACAGCGTTATGGTGGTACTGGCAGCAATCAAGATTCTTCACAATCTGGTGATATTATGAGTAAGCGTTTTAGAACCTTCCCCAATAATTTCCTTTACTCCGGCAACTTCAATGGCTCATCCGCGAACTATCGTGGCTCGTACGGCTACTATTGGAGTAGGTCGGCAGGCATCAGCGACGGCTCTAACGGCCTATACCTATACTCTACGCGCTTGTACCCGTCCGGCGGCTACTATAAGTACCAAGGGTTTAGTGTCCGTTGCTTGTTAGGTAGCTAGTTCATTTAGCGTTCTACCTACCTCGCAGAGGAATAGTCAGGGTAATTTTCGTTGCCTCCCCGCGGTCGCCTCAGCGACTCGGAGAGAGTTACGTGATGGGGAGCCAGGTGATTTGGGGTGTGCTGGAGAAGTCATTTAAGTCGCCGGAGACGGCGGCAGCAGCGAGGAGGGGCTGAAGGTTTTTTAACTTGGAATTATGATATTTGAGATAGCTTAAAGCAGCGAAATACATTTGGTTCAGTTTAGTTTTGGTAATAACATCTAGGCCGTTACCATGGATGGCGGATTTGCGATATTTGACTTCGGTGAAGTAGATATGGTCGGCTTTAGTGCTGATGATGTCGATTTCGTAGAAATAGGTTTTGTGATTACGTTCGATGACGGTGTGGCCGTGCTGCTCTAGGTAATTCGCGACGGCTTGCTCGGCTCGCTGGCCGATTGAGGTGGTGTTTTTGCGAAGTTTCTCGGTGGGTGTAAAACCAGAAAGAGATTTGCATGGTTCGAACGACTTGCGGTGCTCTGGGGTGAGGCCGTATTTATAGATAGCTTCGACATGAGCGCGGGTGCCGTAACCGACGTGTTTATTGAAGCCGTAGTCTGGGTATTTGTCGGCAAGGTTTATCATATAGTGGTCGCGGGCGACTTTGGCGATGATGGAAGCGGCGGAGACGGCGCGAATTTTACTGTCGGCTTTGATGAGAGTGGAGGTGTATGATTCTAGTGGGGTGTGACTCAAGAAATTAATTGTACCATCGATAATAATCTGAGAGAAGAGTGCGTGAAGTGACTGAACCGACTTCACGGCGCGATGGGTGGCGAGCTTAAGAGCTTCGGAAATGCCGAGTTTGTCAAGCTCAGCGGCTGGGACCCAGCCGAGGCCGGTGGCGGATTCGGCTAGGATGAGCTGGTTTAGGGCTTCACGCTTCTTCGCGGTGAGCTTCTTGGAATCGTTTAGTTCGGCAAACCATTCGCGTTCGGTGTCGGGTAAAATGACCGCGCCAACAACAAGCGGCCCCGCTAAGGGGCCGCGGCCAACTTCGTCAATGCCGAGAACCGACATTTTCTAAGCTTCTTTTTCTTTAGTTTCTTCGAGTTTTTCGGCTGGAGCCTCTACAACTTCGACTTCTGGAGTCTCGGTAGAATCGGTCTTGGCTTCTTCGGTCTTTGCTTCTTCGGCTGGCTCTTCTTCTACAGAAGTGTCATTGACTGCATTGCGGTCGAAATCTTTGTTTGATAGACGAGCGGATTTGCCTGAACGATTGCGAAGATAGGTGAGATTATTGCGGCGGACCTTAGCGCGGCGGACAATCTCAATCTTCTCTACTAGTGGAGAGTGGATGAGATAGGATTTCTCAACACCGACACCAGAGGTAACCTTGCGAACTACGATGCGGGCAGTGTGAGACTCTTTGCGATCGATGCGAATCACGATGCCTTCGAAAGTCTGGGAGCGGAATTTGTTGCCTTCTTTGATTTTCTGGGTGACCTTAACAGTATCGCCGGAGCGGATATCGACTACGGACTTCTTCTTCTGTGCATCACCAATTTGCTTTAAAATTGAAAAACTCATATTAGTACCTTTATTATTAGACAATTATCTGTTATTTTAACATACATTCGATAAAAATTCAATATCTTTTATTTGAAAACAAAAATACTAATTCTCGGGAGCGCTCAAAGGCGCTAGCCCAAGCTTTACTCCCTCTAGTTAGTATTTTTGTTTTCAGACGTTGAATTTGAATTCGACGACGTCGCCATCCTGCATGATGTAGGTTTTACCTTCGGTGCGGAGGAGGCCGGCTTCGCGAACGGCTTTCTCAGAGCCGAGCCTCGCCAAGTCGTCGTATTTACAAACGTTGGCAGCAATAAAGCCACGCTGGAAATCAGTATGGATAGTACCGGCGGCTTCAGGGGCGGTGGAACCTTTTTTGATGGTCCAGGCGCGACATTCTTTTTTGCCGGCAGTAAGAAACGATTGCAGGCCAAGTGTATTATAAGCGGCTTTAATTAACTCGCCTAAGGCGTCATCCTTGACGCCGTATGATTCAAGAAACTCTTTACGCTCCTCGCGGTTCATGCCAGACATCTCTTCTTCGAGCTTAGCGTTGACAAATATGGCTGTGGAGTTGATGTCAGAATGAACAGTTTTTGGTCCGCTTCGCTCGCGCCCGTCGTTACGGGGCTCGCTCGCTATTTCGCTCCCGTTGTCGCGAACGACCTCAAACTGTTCATTCTTGGCACCAACTAAATTACATAGTTTAGCTTGCAGTTCTTTATCGATGAGGCCTTGTTCGTCGACGTTGAACATGTAGATGACTGGTTTGTCGGTGAGGTAGGGAATGTTTTCGTCCTGGGGGTCCTTTTTGCGTTTAGATTCGACTTTTGCTCTAGTTTCTTCATCGGCGAGCTGGAGTTCAAGGTTAATGATATCGATGTCGTCTTTGGCTTGCTTTATGATGTCGTCTTCGGGCTTATTGTCGGCTCTTACTATATCGTCGTTTTTGAAGGCGCGAACGACGTGGCAGATGGCTTGACATTCGCGGATGTGGGCGAGGAATTTGTTGCCGAGACCTTCGCCTTTGCTTGCACCGGCGACGAGGCCAGCGATGTCAACAAACTCCACTGTGGCGGGGACGATTTTGTTGGTTTCGTACATTTTAGCTAGTACGTCTAGTCGCTCGTCCGGAACAGGCACAATGCCGACGTTTGGCTCGATGGTAGCAAAAGGATAGTTAGCGGCGAGTGCGCCAGCGTTAGTGAGGGCATTAAATAGTGTGGATTTACCGACGTTGGGCAATCCGACAATTCCGATCTTTAGATTCAAAACCAACCTTTCTATCTGTTATTGTTGGTACAATTATATCATATATTAGGCGGTTTTCTTTTGCCAAGATTTTTTATGGCATTTAGGGCAAGTCATATAGCGAGTGCGGCCAAGATGCATGGCAAAATAGACGCTAGAATATTTCGGAATATAACGATGGCCGCAATATTTACACTCATATTTTCCGGCTTCAGTTTCGATTTTAAGGCAAAAGCTAACGCCTACAATAATTAGAACAAACCCAAGCAAAATTAAAACAATTCGCGTCCAAGTTGGTATTTCGGCATAACTAGCAGTAAAGCATAGGATTAAAAATGAAATCGTTGACATATACCCAATGACATTTTCGTAGAGAAAGAATTTCTTATTTGTCAGAGTTTCAATTTTGGAGAACTCTTCGAGGAGTTTTTCGGAATGTTGTTTATAGTCTTTTTGGTTAATTTCTTCACCAGAAAGTAGTTCGTTATAGGAAATATCGAATAACTTGCATAGCTTTGCCATATTATTTGCATCGGGTAGGCAAATTCCTCGTTCCCATTTTGAGATGGAACGGTTGGAGATGTTCAGTTTTTCCGCTAAGCTTTCTTGCGTATAGCTATTATCTTGACGTTTCTTCGCGATAAACTTGCCAATCTTTTCTAAATCCATAGCATCCTTTCTTTGATTATTATAACTCCATTTTAGAAACGATTAAGCTAAAATACCACAAATCACAGGTAGAATTCAAAAAAAAGAAAGCCCCGAACCTACGTAATCCAGCGTTGCCTGACGGACTTTCGATAGTTTTATTATAACATATTCTAGGTAGGGGGTTGAAAATCTAAGGCGGAATAGGTATAATGCGCAAAATGAAATATCGAGTTATTGTTGAAACCGATTAAATGCATCAAACTAAGGCACTTTCAAATATTAATTATTATTTTACAAGTCATCGTAGTAAAATTCGTCACTTGATTGTCATAACGAAATCCGAAGAAATCCTTGAAATGTTTTGAGATATTTAGTATAATACCAGTTATAAAAGATGCCCAAGATATTGAACTATATCAAGCGCGTCTTTTTTTGTTTAATATTGATATTTTTTCACTCCGGTTTTGGTAAATGGATTTTTATTAAAAACGGGATGAAAAAAGTAGGTTGGTTTAGAAATTCAAGATTCCGATTTTTAAATTCATAGTCAGCATTATACCATGTTTTAAGGTGGTATGATATGATAGTGGTAGTATGAAAAATAACAAAAAGTATCTGATTTCTTTGGTGGCGATGGGGATTATTTTTGTGGCGTTAGCGGTGTTTGCTATTAATCGCGAGTGGATTTTTGATTTTTGGCGTGGGGTGGGATATGAGCCGAGTGTGGAACTTAGCGGGATGAGGGATAATTTGACTTTGACAGATAGAGGGAAGTTCTTGTTTAATGCGTCGAGACCAGAACTAAAAGGGAGAGATGATTTCAATGAGATGTGTCGGTCGGATGAGGATACAGAGACGGCGGTGTTGGGATGTTATACAGATAAGACTATTTATGTGTACGACATTGTGGATGAAGAACTAAAGGGAATAAGAGAACTGACTTTGGCGCATGAGTTATTACATGCAGTTTGGGCGAGAATGAGTGAAGCTGAAAAAAAGGGGTTGAGAAATGATTTAGCGCAGGTTTTGAAAGAAAATGAAGATGGTTTGAGGAAAGAAATTGAAAATTATGAGAGTAGTGATAGGGAAGAGGAATTGTATGTGCGGGTGGGTACGGAGATAAAGGATTTACCAGAAAAACTAGAAAAGCATTATGCGGATGTTTTCCAAAATCAGGATAGGATAGTGGAATTTTACAATAGTTATATTGAGGTATTTCGGAAGCTTGAGGCGGAAATGGATAGTTTGATGGCGGAAATGGAAGAGATTGAGGCGATGGTAATGCAAAAATCTGAAGATTACAAGCAGAGAACTGAGAGCCTAGACCACGAGGTTGAAGCATTTAACAATTGCGCGAATACGGCAGGGTGTTTTGTAAGCGAAGGGCAATTCCGCGCGAGGAGGAATGAGCTACTAGCGAAGAGTCAGGCTTTGAACGAGTTGTATGACGAGATAGATGGATTAATAAATAAATACAATGAGGATGTCGAAAAATATAATAGTGACGTACTACATAATAATAGATTAATAAAGATTGTGAATTCGAACGAGTCGGTAGAAGAAATAGAGTAGCTGGTGTTATAATAGAGAAATGAAGCTAAAGGTGCGAAGATTGTCGGTGGTGGGGGTAGCTTTTTTGGTGGTAATGGTTTGGTTGGTGGTGAATCCAGCTAGCTATGATGAGATTTTTACGAGGGTAGAAAATACTGGTGCGGAGGCGGGAATTGACTATGGAGCAGAGGCGGTAACAGAAGCGGATGAGAATGCGCCGCTTGCGATGGAGATTTTGGAGAAACTAGAGGTGAAAGGAAGGGCGCCAAAGACTGGGTATTCGAGAGAGCAGTTTTATGACGGGTGGCCAGATGTGGATGGATGTAGTCTACGGCAAAGAATTTTGAAGCGGGAGCTAGGCGAATCAGCAGTGCTTGATGGGTGCAATGTGGTGGCTGGGGAGTATGATGAGCCATATACTGGGGAGCATATGGCGTTTAGCAATAAAAGCGAGATAAGCAAAATACAGATAGACCATGTGGTGGCTCTAAGCGATGCGTGGCAGAAAGGGGCGCAGTACAAAGAATACGAGGTGAGAAACGCCATAGCGACAGATCCTTTGAATTTATTAGCAGTAGACGGAGAGGCGAATAAGCAAAAATCGGATGGGGATGCGGCGACGTGGTTGCCCAAAAATAAAAAATTTCGGTGTCAGTATGTGGCGAGGCAAGTTTCAGTGAAATATAAATACGGACTATGGGTAACTCAAGCCGAAAAAGATGCTATTTCACGGATTCTTACTAATTGCCCTAATGAGCCAGCTATCGGCATATAATATATTTAGTTTTTCAACGATGTAATTTCGCCAAGATAAAAATTACAACGGCAGGCGGATTTTGTCGAAAATTTCAGTTTCCTCCAAAATCCGTGCTAGTTGTAATTTTTATATGGGAAATTCCATATGTTTCAAAACTAAATATATTTATATGCTATAATTGTTTCAATAGTTAAGTGGAGATTATAATGAAAAAGCTTATTTGGGGTGGAGTGATTGGGGGAGTGATTCTAATAATTGCAGCGTTTTTGTTGGGCAGGTTTGCATTTCCAAATACTTTGCCTGGATTACCGGCGCCGGAAGTAGCGGAAGGGCAGAGGGGGGAATTGGGGATTGATAAGAATGTGAACGAGGAAACGATTGATGCGTATTTAGGGCGGAGTGATGCAGTGTATAGAGATGTGCGAATGTTGGAAGATCCGGGGAATTATGAAGCAATTGGGGGTGACTCGTATCTTTCTGGTTTTGTGAGAGGATTTGAGTTGGTGCCGTTTCCTTATATCGTGAATGTTTCGGGTTTGCCGGATGAAGTGGGGCAGACTTATACCGGGAAGACATTATATCATCAGCATTCGGATGGTTCTTATACGCCAAATTATAAAGAATCTTTGAGCATTTTGGAAGGATTATTCCCGAAGGATAAGATTATATTCTTGATGTGTGGTGGTGGTGGTTATTCTGGGATGTTGAAAAACATGTTGGTAGCACTAGGATGGGACGAGGATAAAATTTACGATGTGGGTGGTTATTGGTATTATGGTGGCGATAATAATGTAGATGTGAAGCGAGTGGATGATAATGGGCAGATTGTGTATGATTTTTATAAGGTGCCAGTGCATGAAATTGATTTTGAAAAATTAACGGAGAATTAGGGTGGCTGAAAAGAAAAAAGCTGGTGGGAAAAAGCCAGAAAATATGCAGAAACAGCTGTCAAAAATGAAGATTTGGCAATTGGTTTTGGCATTGATACTAGTGGTAGGCGGTGTAGTGTTGTTTGTAGGGGCGGTAGGTGGATGGTTCGGAGGCGTGAAAGTAACGCTTGATGCGGAGTATTATTGTGAGGAAGAGTGTGATGGCGAGTATATGAATATATCTGGTGAAGAATATGAAAAACTGATTGAAGAAAAGAAATCATTTGTAGTTTTTGTAGATCAGACCGGGTGTAACACTGCGGATAAAGTGAGAGAATATATGAGTGATTACGCAAAGAAGATGGGGGTGAGGGTTTATAAAATAATGTTTGATGATGCGAGAGAAACGTCACTGCATGATACCGTGAAGTATTATCCATCGGTGGCGATAATATCTAAGGGAAAAGTGGTAGGATTTTTGAGGGCGGATAGCGATGAAGATTCGGATGCTTATAATAAATATGAGGCGTTTGAAGAGTGGATTAAGAGGTATTTGTAGGCTGTGGAAAAGTCGAAAGAAAAAGCTGAAATCAGACTGAAAAACATCTTGACAATATTATAGTACTTATGTAAAATAAAAGTGTTAAAGGTTATACACCCAATTAACGCAAAATAACAACTAATTTCCACGAAGTGTGGAAGGAGAAAAATATGAAAAAATCATTAATTGCAACTGGCGCAGCTTCGCTAGCTCTTGCTGCGATGCCAATGGCTGGTGTATTCGCTGGGACCTCGACCGTTACAGATACTTTGACGGTTAATATTCCTGCGGCTTGTACGATTAGGAATGATGAGACGACTGGTGAAGAGTCCGGTACGCCTTCGACTGCAAACGCCTACAACGTTACGATGAAGAATGGTGAGCTTCGTGACGATATCGGTTCTGATGCAGAAGGCGTGACTGGTGACAATGATAGCACTATCGAAGTTTCTTGCAATATTCAGAGTGGTACCGATGCTGGTTGGTCGCTTGCGGCTGCTGGTAAAAGCGGTAGTACTGCTTTGGTAGAAACGACTGATAACACCAAGACTATCCCAACTGGCGATGGTACTGGCACTACTTCGTACTGGCAATTCAAGACCGCTGCAAGTGGTGTAACTTACGCTAGTGGTTATGCTAACAATACGTTTGCTGCGGTTCCTGCTAATGCGACGATTGCGACTGGTACCGGTGACGCAGAGTTCACCATGACTTACAAGGTCTATGTTGATTTGACTCAGGCTACTGGTACTTACACTGGTGGTGTAGTCTATACTTTGACTAACCCTGCTGCTTAATTTGATTAAGAGTAGTGATACAGCCTCGAAAGGGGCTGTATTTTTTTGTTTTTTATGATATAATGATAAAAGTAAAAGAGAGGTAAAAAAATGTCGGAGAAAAAAAATAATAAGTCATTAATCATAAGGGGGATAAGTCTTGTATTGGTTATTTGTTTTATTGGCATTGTGATATGGTTGTTAACGTACTCTCGTGAAACAACGACAATAGCTAATCACGATAATCCAGTATCCTCTTCATTGGAATGTAATAGTTCTCATCCAGTGGAGCCTTTTTTTCATTCTTCAAATTCTACAAAAGCGAAACACGTAATTCGTCTGCTTTTTAAGAATGATGTGTTAAATGAAATGTCGTATGATTATGATGCGTCTTTTGAAACTGAAGATGATGCTACGTATGCAGAGGCGGTTTTGCATGCTAAGTACAATCAATATATGGGCGAGCATCAGCTTTATAAAGATGACTATAGCCCTTCTTTTAATGTTATAGAGAATAAAGTTCGAATGTCAATTTATGCGGATGGTAAGAAAATAACAAAGAGCGTGTTACCGCTTTTTTACATACCAGACGAGAATTTTGAGGAATTGAAGGATTTGAAGCCAAAAGATTTAAAAAATATTTATGCGAAACAAGGTTTTACTTGTTCAATACATTGACGCGTGATATAATGTATAAATAATAAAGGAGGTCGATGAAAACTATTAAGAAAAGAATTCTGATATTGGTGGGTGTTCTTTCATTAAGCTTGTGGTTTAGCGCTGTGCCGAGTATGGTGTTTGCCGCTTCGAATTCAATGACGGTTTCGCCGCCAAAGCAAAGAATTATTCTAATTCCGGGCGAAAAGTATTCTAATACAATAAGCGTGTTTAACGCTAGTGATAGTACGAGAGATTTGAAGTACGAGGTTAGTGTAGGGTCGTTTAGTCAGAAAAAAGATGGGTCCAATGATAACATAGATGATTATGGTGCTGTTGATGTGGTGAGCGAATCGAGTTACAACCAAATTATGCAATGGATTACGCTAGATCGTACGAGTGGTCAGGTGGCACCAGGAAAAACGGAAGATATTACGTATGTCATTGACGTACCAGATAACGCGCCGGCTGGAGGTCAGTATGCTACAATTATTGTGGCGGACATGACGACAAGTAATAATTCTGGTGGAGGCAATGTCATGATTGACCAGCAATTTCAATTTGCATCTATTATTTATGCCGAGGTTGCGGGTGAGACTAAAGAGGATGGGGTAATTACTGATAATAATATACCATCGTTTTTGATGAGTAGTCCGCTTCAAGCTTCTTCGTTGGTAAGAAATAATGGCAATGTGCATACCGATGCAGAATATACATTGCAAGTTTGGCCATTATTTAGCGAGGAAGAGATTTGTACGAACGAAGAAAATCCGGAGACAAGTTTGATTTTACCGGATACTGAGAGATATCATGTACAGACATGCGATTTGCCTTCTTTTGGTGTTTTTCGAGCTAGGCAAACTGTGAAGATTTTTGGTGAGACATCAGAAATGGAAAGAACAATTATTGTTTGTCCGTTGTGGCTATTATTCTTGATTCTGTTTGTGATAATTGCGTTGGTTATTTGGATTTTTACAAGAGTTATGAAAAGTAGAAAGAGGAGAAATCGTAACTTGCCTAGAGCGGAGGAATAAATCGCGTCATGCTGAAGACCACCCCTTAGGGGGTGGTTTTTGCAGGTGAAGAGGTCTGATTTGGGCTAAAAACTTGAAAAAAAGGTGTTGACACGGGAGTTAAAGTGCGATATAATGGGAGAAGTTTAAGCAAGTCGACATTTTCGACCTCTACAAAAAGAAAAGGAAAGCGAGGTAATGTTTTGAGGTCGCTAATATGACTTCAGAATATTCTTAAAGACTCTCCGATTAACAATTTGGAAACGATAAAGATTTTAAAGACGGAACGAGTAATCAATGTTTTTTTATCGAGCAACGATTGCTAGTTAAGTCAATGCATAAAAAGGTAATTAAGGGCACTGATAGTGGATGCCTTGACAATCAATACCGATGAAGGCCGTAGAAGTCTGCGATAAGCCTCGGGGATCTGACAGCGAGAAATGATCCGGGGATTG
>JAFWNJ010000018.1 GCA_017510425.1 Candidatus Saccharimonadota bacterium | reverse complement strand
CGATGTACCAGTTGGAGATGAAGTTGGGAGCACTATAGTATTACCAGATTTGGTGAGATTACCCTGAGTGGTAAAGCCACTGATATAGGTACTGGTGACATCCGTGTCGTCTGCGGAGAGAGCGGTACCACCGGCTAGATTGAGGTTGGTAGTCATCCAATATTTGCCATCTGCAAGTTTAGCGATGGTGTATTGTTGTTGGTCGCGACTATCGTATACGGTTGCTGTACTGCCGGTACTTGGAAGTAGAGTTGCAATAGTGGAGGAAGTGAGGTCTTGCATACAAGTGTGTGCACCGCAGAATGGCATCTCCCACATCGCCGTAAGTGAGATGTTATTCGTAGTAGTTCCATCTAGTGTATAAGTCCCACCCGCAGCATAAGTAGTGCCGGAGCAAGAGTCTGTGTTGTTGGCAGTAGTTACAGTACCATCACACCAGCCAAGGAATTCGTAACCACTGCGGACTGGAGTATTACTGGATAAAGTGATAGTGCTACTCTCGGTAGTACCACTAGTATTTGTTGGCATATTGGTGGCGACATTACCTTCGTAAGAGATGGTATAAGGAATAGCATTGGCCACCATGACAACATTATAAGTATTAGAATATTCCCCGATCTTTACAGAAGAATCTATCCTAGCACCAATAGCTAGAGTATAAGTATTGGCTGTATTATTTGCAGCACTAGTAATATCTAGTGTATCACCCACATCAGAAGGAGCAGGCTGAAAGGAAGTATTAGCTACTGAGTTTAACTTACTTGGTAGATATCCCCATTTACCATTGTAGGTAGTATTAGCTGAGTTCTTGAAATCATCTTCAATAACAGCTGAAGTAATAGAAGTAAGGACAGCATTACTATCACTACTATTAATTAGCTTATTATAGTTACTGGAACTAGTAGCAATGACTTTAAGTGTATATCCAGTAGCATTATTAGTCGTAGCTGATATGGTACTATCACCAGACTTAAAGAAGCTACCATTAGCATTAGTACTTATAGCATTCATATCTACTGTAGCATCATCAATAGTTAAAGTAATACTGCTGGTAGTAGCATAGACAGATACGCCATTAGCGACAAAAACGGCTAAAAGAAGCAATGCTGGCAAAATAAGCGAGGTCACCCCGCCAACGGAAGAAGTGTTAGAACCGTTGGCGGGGGAACGCCGCTTATTACCGGTACTGATCCGGCTGCTTAGTTTACGAATTGTGTTTGCGAGATTTGTCTTCATGTGTGACCTTTACTGTTAAGTTTAATACCTCCTGAGCGAGTAATCATTTACTCGCCAGACTTTCCCAGCGGGTCACTTCTTGCACCTTCTATTACAAAAATGGCACCGCGGGGGTGCTACAGACAAACATTTTGTAGAACTAGTTCTGACAAACGTTGGCTTCCTCACGGTGCCATTTTTATTTGTCAGAACTTGATATAAAATATTCTAGTTCTTTAATGTAAAATATTTATCTGTAGCAATTTAATTGTACCATGCGGATTCTAATTTGACAATAAGTTTTGGTGCTGCTTTTCGTCCATTATATCAGCCCCCAGGAGTTCATACCGAGGGAGCGGAGGCGGGATTTGATTTCTAGGAGGGTGACGGCCTCGTTGAATACCTCGGGAGGGAGGTGGGTGGCTTGCATGATTTCTTCGCCGGTGCGGGCGCCGTTATAGATAGCCTGGAGGATTTTGGTCTCGACATCGGTGTCGCCAAAGAGGTGGAGCTGGGCGTGTTTCTTGTACTGCTTGACGTAGTCTTCGGGAAATAATTCACGTAGGACGTCGGATGGCTCGGTGTAGGGAAAGGCGCCTTGGCGGATAAGCTTGTTGCAGCCCTGGGAATAGGGGCTGGTGATGTTGCCAGGAACGGCGAAGACGTCTTTGCCTTGCTCGAGAGCGTGGGTGGCGGTAGAGAGGGAGCCAGACCTTTCGGCGGCTTCGACTACCACTACGATGTCGGCGAGACCAGAGACGAGGCGGTTGCGATAGAGAAAGCTGGTTTTGGGGTCGATTTTGCGCTTTATGAAGGGCTGGTGCGCTGGGGGATTGTCGCTATTCTCCGTAGCGTAACTAATCCACTTGGAGCCGTCCCAGCCAGCCTCGGCGAGGGCGAGAGGGGCATCTTTGGCGGGGATCGGAGCGTATTCAGAGACAATGGCGCCATTTTGCTCAATGATTTTGCGGGCAAGACTGAGGTGCTCCTTGGGGTAGATATCGTCAATGCGGGTGCCGAGAACTGCCACGGTGATGCCGCCAGCATCCAGGCAGCCCCTGTGGGCGATACTGTCGATACCGTAGGCGAGGCCAGATACGACAATGACGCCTTTTTTGCCGAGTTCGTAGGCGAGCTTGTAGGCGACCTCCTCGCCGTATTTGGTATTATGCCTGGAGCCGACGATGGCGACGGTTTTGGGGCGTGATGTTCGGGTTTCGATGCTTGATTTTGTGGCTGTTTTATGTTGTGATTTGGCAGGTTTTGTGGTGCTAGATTTTGCTGTTTTGACCATATTTTCTGGCATTTTACCACGAAAATACAATATTTTAGGCGTAAGCGCAATAGAGCTTAACACCTCTGTAAAATCCGCCTCTAGGGGTGAAATTTGGTTGATTTTTTCAAAAAAGTTGGTAAAAAGTATTGACATATTTACTCCTGTGTGATATAATGAAGACAGTTGGTACGCAAAAAGCGTGCCACACCGCACCTAAATAAATTATAATTTCGGCTATACTCTTCCAGTATAGCAGAAATTGCGTGCTTTTGAAACCCTTTCGGGCATTAAATTTCTTCATGGTTTAATGTTTATAAGTATTACCTCCACTTAAGAAGGGGAGCATTTCGAAGGCATAGCAATCCCTCTAACCGGCGGGCCCCGATTTGTGTGAGGTGGGTTACGCTTCCGGGGTTCACCCGGTATAGTAGTGAAGTGTTAGAGGGCCAAAATACCCTCAGGTGATGCCCACCCTTACCTGAGGGTTTTTTGATGGTTAAAGATGGCGAAATGGATTACTAGAGATTTACTCAGCGTTTTGAGATTGGATGACTTTATCCAGGTTTTGCTTGAGATGATCAAGCGAGCGCTGGGGGATGGTGGCACGGTAAAGAGCACCACCATATCCTCCAATCATAATACTGCCGTCTTGGAGTTCGGTGATGGAATAAATATTACCTGGGTCACCATTAGAATCTTCAAAACCCTCAATCCTTGTGCCTAGATTAATATCGCCGTTCTTGTCTATGGTTGCATGGTAAAGAGCGCCTTCCCAACCTCCAATCATAATACTGCCGTCTTGGAGTTCGGTGATGGAATAAATACTACCTGGGTCACCATTAGATTTTTTAAAACCCTCAATCCTTGTGCCTAGATTAATATCGCCGTTCTTGTCTATGGTTGCATGGTAAAGAGCGCCACCACTGTCCCCAATCATAATACTGCCGTCTTGGAGTTCGGTGATGGAATAAATATTAACTGGGTAACCATTAGAATCTTCAAAACCCTCAATCCTTGTGCCTAGATTAATATTGCCGTTCTTGTCTATGGTAGCATGGTAAAGAGCACCACCATATCCTCCGATCATGATGCTGCCGTCTTGGAGTTCGGTGATGGAATAAATACTACCTGGGTCACCATTAGATTTTTTAAAACCCTCAATCCTTGTGCCTAGATTAATATCGCCGTTTTTGTCTCTGGCGGCATGGAAAAGTGCGCCATCATGTCCTCCAATCATAATACTACCATCTTGAAGTTCGGTGATGGAGGAAATATTAGCTGGGTAACCATCAGAACTTTCAAAACCCTCAATCTTTGTACCTAGATTAATATTGCCGTTTTTGTCTATGGTGGCATGGTAAAGAGCGCCACCACTGCTTCCAATCATAATACTGCCATCTTGGAGTTCGTTGATGGAGGAAATAACAGCTGGGTAACCATAAGAATTTTCAAAACCCTCAATCATTGTGCCTAGATTAATCTCTAAGAGATCTTTATTGTGTTCATAAAAATCATCTAGGTATAATTCTAAGATCCGGTCTGTTAGTTCAGATGATTCTTTTATGGATTTATTAAGTTGAATTTTGCCTAGACCTTCTGTCTTGGCATAATCTAATTGAGAGATAATATCACTCTGTAATGATTTAAGCTTAGTGATGTTTTGGTTGAGTTTTTGGCAATCCATATGTTTCCTTTATATTAAAATATCATTTAGCGAGTCGGACAATGCTTGAATAAGGCGCATAGGTAGTTCGGAGACATTGCGACCTATTCGAATCCCTTTGATATTGTCGTCTCCATTACTCCAGATTGCGTCAAAAGTTTGACGTTCGCCTTCTCTTACTTCGCCAACCTGAAACCCAATCATTAATACACCTTCTTTGGCTAGTTTCCGAACTTGAGTACTGGTGGCATTAGGATTATCTGGTGAACCATCGGTAATCTCTATAATAATTTTCTTGAGTTTTTTGTTTTGAAGTCTAGTTCTATCTTTGTTAGTAATAGTCGAGCCAATGGCGACAAGAGGAGACTCGTCATCGGTACTGCCTCTGTTATTGTCGATAGTCGAGATAGACTTGATAATATCAGCATCATTATCGGAAGCGCTTTTGTTGTAGTTAAATGGTTTTTCGGTTTTAAAGTCACTACCAAAAGTGATTACTTCGGTATTAGCGCGTAGCTTCGAGTTAGCTATCTCTAGTTCATCGTTAAAATCTTTGATTGACCACATTAATAAGGCAGCGGCTTCCTTGGCGGCTTGGATTTTTTGTTTGTCCATAGAACCAGAACAATCGACGAGCAGGGAAACATCTATCTGCTCTGGTTGGTCAACAATTTCGCGTTCTAGCCCTAAACGGTCATACACTTCGAGCTCACGCAAATTGCCCGTTTGCTCAGATTCTATAACTTGTGGATATTGTCGACTATACTCAGGTATATTCAGTCTGCCTCTTTTTTGACGATGGATAATAGTCTGGCGATATTCAATCGATTTGCCAATCAGACCGCGCCAGAATTTTCTCATTTCTTTGCGGGCGGACTTTATGTTTTTTTCAATCCTTTCGCTTTCTTTGCGTTGTGTTTCTGTAATACCATGTGCGTCATCAAATTCTTTTATGGCTTTGTCGGCTAGGTATTTGTCTCTTTCTTCTCTTGACATTTTGTCAATCTTATCCGCTTCTTTGAAACTTTCCAAAATGCTCTCGGTAATTTGCCTTGCATTATCGCCCTTGTCTAGTAAATCACGGTCTTTTCTTAAGTTATCCTTATCGCCAAATGGGTCAAAATCTGAAGCTTCGATTTCTTGGTTTTGCTCCTGATTTTGGTCCTGTTCTTGATTCTGGTTTTGATTTTGTTTATGTTCCTGGTCGTTTAATGAGGCTTCCAGAAGAGCCAAAAACTCTGGCTGGATAAGGGTACGGATAATATTATAGCGTTTTGCCGGATCCACCAAAGCACCGCGTATAGGTTTAAGATCTGTATCAATCAAATCTAAGATTCTTCTTTTACCTAGTTTCTTTTTGTTAAGCACAATTTGCACTCGTTCATCTACAATACTTTTTCCCTCAACATCACCTATCATTTCATCTCGAAGAAGAGAATAAATCATCTGGTGATGCAGAGGCAGGCCAGTCAAATCCGCCTTTCCAAAACCCAATTTATCTCTATACAAAGATACCACGGCAGCTTTTCCGTCGCCAGTATCAAAAAAGTGGTTATGGTCTAATACGACGTTGTTTACATAAATATCATCCATGACATTATATAAGCCATGTAACTCATCGTAATAAAAGCGCTTGACACTTTCTAGCTGAGTATCTGGGTGGGAAGCATGGTATTTTTGAGCTAAGCTTTCGGCGTCTTTTTCCATTTGCTTAAAGTTCTCTAGATAAGCATCGGGATTTTTACGCATATCCATAAAGTGTGCAAGTTCGTGATAATTCGCAAATTGAAGTTCATTTTCAGTATATTCTGGGTTAGCAAACCAGCTAACGGGTGCTTCTATTTTGAATTCCTTTGGGTGGAAGGAAAAGGTTTCTGCGTTGGGATTTGGCACAAAATTAAGGGAACTGTCCCTTGCGAAAACACTAAATAATCTGCCGTGTCGTCGGATGAATTGTTTGGCTAGTTTTTTGTCTGATTCTAAATCGGGATTTGTTGCCCTTTCTGATGCGCCGTCATTTGTTTCGGTTGTATTATTTGAAGTGCCTTCTGACAGATGTTGAGCTAAGGCAGCTGAACCAATATGGTGTGTAGCGTGGGGATCTTGCTTAGGATGTTCTATATTTATAGACGAAGCTTCAATGTTTGACATCTGGCATCCTTTCTTTTGTTATCCTTCACCATTTGAATTATTATTTGTATCGTTAATATTGCAACCACATTGCTCGCCTAGGACCTCGAGGGCAGATATTGCTTTGCCTAATTCTTGTTTTTTTGATTCACACTCTACGATGTCTTCAATATTAATCTCATCATCGCCAATATTAATAAGCTCGTCTAAATCTGGGTAGTGTTCACGCTCTGGAGCGGGACCATATAGTATATCTACGACTTTGCGATAACTATAAACTTCGAACTCTCTTGGTTCATATTCATATTCGCTCGGGTAAATCTCTTTGAAATTTGTACGTGCAGCTCCTCGCTCTTTTACCCGAATTCGCCAGCCATCGCTTTCTTGGAAAAATCCATATCGCTGAGCTAAAGCCAAGGTGAGATTCTGGTCGTCTGGATTGGTTATACCAGAAATATAACCGTCCCATAAAGCTTTATCTAGGTCGCCCTTCCTGCCTTTTTCCCAGGTCTTGATGACGCGAAGAATATTTCGAATTGATAAGACAGAGTTATCTAGTCTTGGCTCCATCTCGTCGCCTGATGCAGTTTTGAGATTCAAATCGCTTTCACGCCACTTACCACTGAATATCCTTTGAGTTTCATATGCAAGCTGGCATAGTCTGAATATTTTGCTTAATGATTTTTCTATTTCTGGAAGTCGCAGGTTTCCTTGACGATCTGCGAGTTTAGCTACTATAACTTGGAATAATTCGTTATCTTGGGGATTTGCCTGACTATCATAATTACGATCAGTTTCAGACATCGGCAAATAATCGTATTCCATTATGTCGAGACGCGATTCGAAAGCTGGGTTCAATGCTTCTGTTCCTCGATAATCAATGGTGTTTGAAGTAAGGTTTCCAGTCATAGTAATGGAGAACCCTGGTCTAATCTGAACCGAACCTACTCCAGGTATATAACAGTTGTCGCCTGGACGACGTTGCAAAACATCGTTTAAGGAAATCAATATTGCAGTGGGGATAACGTTTACCTCGTCAATAATAACTGGGCGCCCTTCCTCCACTCCACGATAGATAGCTTGTTTGATTGTTTTGACCTCGGTACCAAATGCCTGATTCTTGAGTTTGAATAATTCAAGGATTTTATTGGCTGCGTCTTGAGATTTCTGTGGATCTTTGGCATCTTCTGGGTTTTCGGCTTTCCACTTTTCAAATTCAGCATCTAAGTCTGCTTTGTGCTCGAGGATGGTTTTCCCGTTGAACTTGGCCAATTTGAGGGTTTTATCTGTAAAAAGATCCTGTGTTGTGATATCTTTTGAACCTGAAATAATAAGTGGGGTAAACTGCTCGGTAGCTTCAGGGTCACCATCGTGTAGGCTTTTTTCAAATCTTGTTATGTATCCGCGGTAAGTTTTGGTTAGAAAATCGAGTCGTTCTTCCTCAGACAGATTAGGATTAGCATCGATATAATCGAAAAATCGAGATTCCGCCTCTTCGTAGGCGGCTTTTTTGATTGCCGAGCGCTTGGCTGCCGTGATTGCTAGTTCGGTCTTGCCACCACCTAGATGACCATGGATGAAGGTTGGTTGCCCTGTTGCCATATTCTTTTCAACATGTTCCAGACTTCTTTCTACTGATGGTGTAGTAGCCAAATAACCATTGTTTAATTCGGCTATGCGGTTTCTCAGCTCATTGCCGTATACAATGTAGTGACCTTCGGGAGATTCTTCGGCTAATTCTTGTTTTTCTAGACGGATTTCTTTTGCCTTGCGGTCCAGGGCACGATTGGAGTCATCATTGTTTTCTGCTAAATATGACACTTCAATTTTAGACAGCTCGCGTTCGTATTTATGATATTTTCTGCCACTATCAAGAAGATTTTGGCGAATGAATTTCTGTATTGTTGATTCGGTTTGGTTTAAAGTGTGAGTTTCGGGACTTGGTTCTGTTGTAGTAGGCAGCAACTCTTCTTTCTCAAACAAATCGCTAATTCTTATTTTTCTTGGTTTAGATCTGGCAATTGATAATGTATTATCTTCTTCTGCTGTTTTTGTTGCTTCCTCCACTATTGCTGGTTCGTTAGCATTAATGGTGCTTGGATGCTCTGGCGTGTTACCTTTGGCTCCATCTTGTTCGGAATCGTATCCAAGAGATCTCCAGGCAGCCTTTGCAAGGCGATTCGCTAACCGTCTCTCGTTCTGCTCTAAGACTTTAGATTCTGCATTTTCATATATGGTACTTCCTTCGTTTCTCATATGATTATCCTAATGTTTTTATACTTTTTATTATAGCATATGTTTGAAGTTTATTATTATGATTCGCCACTCGTTTTTTTGAATAAGTTCGAGTATGACACAATGTATTAGATAAATAAACCGTCTATGCTATAATACTTATATGGATTGCGAAAAGCTTAATCAAAACATCACGAAGCTTAAATCATTGCAGAGTGATATTATCTCTCAATTAGATTATGCCAAGACAGAAGGTCTAGGTAAAATCCAACTTAATGAATCCATAAAAGAATCATCTGAACTAACAGACCGGATCCTAGAATCATACCTAGATGATTTTTATGAACATAATAAAGATCTCTTAGGGATTAATCTAGGTACAAGGATTGAGGGTTTTGAAGATTCTGATGGGTACTCAGCTAAGATTATTTATTCCATCACCGAACTCCAGGATGGCAGCATTATGATTGGAGGAGAAGATGGTGCTCTTTACCATGCTACTAGAGACAAGAATGGCAATATTAATCT
>JAFWNJ010000025.1 GCA_017510425.1 Candidatus Saccharimonadota bacterium | reverse complement strand
TGTATCTTTTACAATACCAAAAGACCTCATTTTAATCATCGTAATCCAGAAAACAAAAACGTACAAATTCCGCCATTAAGGGCTTATATTTATATGCTAAAATTGGATCAGGAAAAGTCTAATATGTTATGGACGCATACAAATCCTTTACAATTTACTATTTTCGTGGTAAACTGGAATGGTAATTTATGGCTAGTCAGAAGGAAGTGATTAAACTCACTGGTAGTGTGGTGGAAGCGCTGCCGAATACCCAATTTCGGGTTAAACTCGAGAATGGTCATATTATTGTTGCCCATATGAGCGGTAAAATGCGAAAGAATTATATCCGTCTCGTGCCGGGTGACAGGGTCGAGGTTGAGTTAACCCCTTACGATCTTACAAAGGGTAGAATCAGCTTCAGACTCAAGGATTAATATTAATTGTTGTATTTTTTACAACATTTAATTTGGATACTGTTAAATACTAGTTGCAAAAGTATTTAGCAATAATACTTTATTAAGTGTAGTAGAGATACGACGCTAAAAGGAAAGGATTTTAACACCATGAAAGTACGTGCAAGTGTTAAAAAAATCTCCCCTGATGATATCATCGTGCGCCGGAAGGGTGTGCTTCGAGTCATCAACAAGAAAAAACCTAAGAATAAGCAAAGGCAGGGTTAAATAAATGGCTAGAATAGCTAGTGTTGTGATACCTTCCGAGAAACAAGTGTGGATTGCACTCACTTATGTTTACGGTATTGGCCGCACAACTTCAAAGAAAATCCTTGCGGAGGCTAAAATCGAGCCTACCACTCGGGTGAAAGATCTCACCGAGGCTGAAGAACAGAAAATCAACGACATTATTTCTACGAAATACCACGTTGAGGGCGATCTCAGACGTCTCGTGAGCAACAATATTAAACGACTGAAGGATATCAATTCATATAAAGGTATCCGTCACAAGGCTAAGTTACCAGTTAATGGTCAACGTACTCGTACGAATGCACGTACGCGTAAGGGTAAGGCGATCGCGGTCGGTGGTACACAGCCTAAGGCAGCAAGTAAGACTTAAGGAGAATTATGGCAGAAGAAGTTAAGAATGGAATTGTCGAGACTACTGAAGCTAAGGCTTCTAAGTCAAAACAGAAGAAAATCAAAAGAATCGTTAATGCCGGTTCGGTGCACATCCAATCTACTTTCAACAATACGATTGTAACTGTGACTGATAAGAATGGCGGTGTGCTTGCATCGTCTTCGGCTGGAGCAAATGGCTTCCGTGGTTCAAAGAAAGGTACGGCTTTTGCAGCTGGTGTTGCAGCTGAGAAGGCTCTAGAGACCGCAAAGAAGAACAATGCACTTAATTCTGTGGATGTTTATGTCTCAGGAATAGGGCTTGGTCGCGATGCGGCGATTCGTGCTATTTCCACAGTCGGCATCAAAATTGATGGTATTACCGATGTAACTCCAATTGCTCATGGTGGGGTGAGACCTAAGGGAGAAAGGAAACCATAATGGCAAGAGATAAAGCTCCAATTGTAAAACAAAGCCGTCGCGAAGGCTTTGCATTGGCACCAAAAGCACATAAGATTATGGCCAAGAAGTCTGGGATTCCGGGCGAGCATGGCGATACGCGTGTAAGAGGTGGTAGTTTGTATTTAACTCAACTTCGCGAAAAACAAAAAGTACGCCGTATGTATGGCTTACTTGAGAAACAATTTGCTAAGGTGATGCGAGAGGCTCAAAAATCGGAAGGGCTTACTGGTGAGAAATTACTTGAGTTCCTAGAAAGAAGGGCCGATAACGTGGTCTTCAGGGCTGGATTTGCTCTAACACGTCGCCAAGCTAGGCAGCTTGTTTCACATGGACATTTTCTATTGAACGGTCGTCGAATTGATATTCCATCAATTAGGCTGAACCCGGGTGATGTTCTAGAGGTTCGTCCAAAATCTAGTAAACTAGAATACTTCAAGAATCTTGCGAATATTATCGGAGCGGCGAACGTTACGCCACTTTCCTGGATGAAGGTCGACGCAAAGAAGATGAAAATTGAAGTAACTGGTCTTCCGAAACGCGAAGAAGCGGAAGCTGGTATTAATGAACAATTAATTGTTGAGTATTACTCACGCTAAGGAGAAAGAACATATGACTACTAAAAATATTCATGAGGCTACACTTGCTGAAGTAAAGAAACTGAGCGAGACTAGCGCGGAATTTGTCATTAGGCCTTTATATTATGGCTATGGTAATACTTTGGGCAATTCGCTGAGGAGAGTTTTACTTTCCAGCATTAAGGGTGCTGCAATTACGGCTTTCTCGATTGAGGGTTCGACACATGAATATGCGGCGATTCCTGGCATTCGCGAAGACGTGGTTGACATTATGCTTAATCTGAAGAATATTCGGTTCAAGGCTCACACTGATGCACCAATCGAATTGACTTTGGAGATTAAGGGCGATAAGCAAACTGCCGATAAGAATGGTGACAAAAGAGTAGTAGCTGGCGATATCAAGCTTCCTTCGGAAGTGGAGATTGCCAATCCTAACCAAATCATTTGTCACATTGACGATCCGAAGTTTGTTTTGAAGATGCATTTTATTGTAGAAACTGGTCGTGGGTATCTTACGATTGAGAATTCTAGCGCTGAGCGCGTGCATTCGGATATGATTGCAGTCGATGCAGTCTTTACTCCGGTGTTAAGGGTTCGCTACAAAGTCGAGAATACTCGTGTGGGTCAGGATACTAATTTGCAACAGCTAACACTTACTGTAGATACCGATGGTACGATTACGCCTAAGGATGCATTTGAGGAAGCTGCGGCGATTCTAGTTAATCAATATAAGGCTCTAGCAGGGAGTACTGTGGTCGAATCTACTCCAGCTCCTGGGCTAAATAAAGACGATGATGATTCCGGGCTCAATGTATCAATTGAGGATCTAGAATTATCAGCAAGGACAGCTAATGCTTTGCTTAATAATGATATTAAGACCGTAAGAGACCTAGTAACACTCTCAGAGACTGATCTGAGAGAGTTGAAAGGCTTCGGGCAAAAGGCATTAGACGAAGTAAAAGAAAAGTTAACGGAGTTGAATTTTTAATATGCACCGACATGGTATAAAAGGCCGCAAATTTGGCCGTGAGACCGATCAGAGATTGGCACTGACTCGTGGGCTGATGTGTGCTTTGATTCGGTATCAGTCTATTACGACAACTCTCGCTCGGGCAAAAGAAATCCGTCGTGAAACTGAGAAGCTAATTACGCTAGCGAAGAAAGGTGGACTCTCAAACCGTCGTTTGGTGATTGAACGCCTGAATGATATTGAAGCTACTTCGATTCTGTTTGATGTGATAGCTCCTCAGATTAAGAGGGATTCTGGCTATCTTAGGATTGAACATGCTGGTGCTCGCCGCGGTGATAATTCTGAGATGGGAACAATTAGTTTTGTCGATGAGATTGATTATGATTTAGACAAATCTAATTCCGATGTGAAAGAAAAGAAAGCAACTAAGAAGGAGGATAAATAATGAAAACTTATTCTCAAAAAGCTGCTGAGGTGAAGCGCGAATGGTGGGTGATTGATGCTTCTACTTTGCCACTAGGTAAATTGGCTGTAGTAGTTGCAGACAAATTGATGGGAAAAAGCAAAGTTACTTATACTCCACACATTGATAATGGTGATTACGTGGTAGTGACCAATGCGAAGAATATCAAGGTGACTGGCGATAAAATGCTAGATAAGAAGTATTATCGTCACAGTGGTTTCCCGGGTGGAATTAAGGAACTAAGCCTTACGGAAGTAATCGAGAAGGACCCGGCACTTGCGATTCGCGAGGCGGTCAAGGGTATGCTTCCGAAGAATAAATTAGCTGCAGATAGAATGGAGAGATTGCGCGTTTTTGAAACTGCTGAACATACCCATTCTGCGCAGAACCCGAAGGAGATTAAATAATGGCAAAGAAGTACACTTATGGACTTGGTCGTCGTAAGTCTGCTACGGCAACTGCTCGTCTCTATGCTGGTAAGGGTGAAATAACCATCAATGATAAGCCTGCGCTCGAATATCTATCGGGCAACAAGACTTATCTGGCTGAGATTACGGATCCCCTAGCACTGGCGGGTAAGCAGAAAGAGTATGATATTACGATTCTGGTTAAGGGTGGTGGACTGGCTGGGCAAATCGATGCGATCAAATTAGCTATTTCGAAAGCTCTAGTGATTGATGCACCAGATTTACGTCCAGTGCTAAAGAAAGCTGGCTTTACCTCACGTGACCCAAGAGAGAAAGAACGCAAGAAATACGGTCTTCGCTCAGCACGCAAGAAAGAACAGTTCTCGAAGAGATAAAAATAAGCCCCTCAGGGGCTTATTTTTATGTTATAATTGTAGGAGGATGGGGTATTAGCTCAGTTGGTAGAGCGACTGGTTCGCAATCAGTAGGTCAGGAGTTCGAGTCTCCTATACTCCACCATTTTTTGTTTTCTCTGGACGGGTCCTGCCAGGCATTTTCCTCCCCCAAAATTGACACATGCAATTTTGGGGGACCCCCTCCATGCCTGTCACCCGTCCATGAAAAATATTCGTTGCTGCCTTTCTGGAAATCATAATAATTTTATAAAAAATTTCATAATATCGTGTTATAATGAGCTTATGGATAAGTCGCTACGTTTCTTGGTATCAATTATATTATTATGTTTAATGTTTGGTATAGTCGGAGGTGCTTCCACTTCCGCCCTCACCTTCTCTTCGGATGTGGATATTAGCTTTACCTTTAATCCTACTATTTCTTTATCATTATCGTCTTCTGACTTGGTTATTGCTAACCTTGCCCCCGGTAGTGCGGCTGATAGTAATGAGATTACGGTAACGGTATCTACTAATACTGCCTATGGCTATACATTAAATGCTACAGTAGGACAACAAACTAATTATGAAACTAGGAATCTAATACTAGATGATTATGGTGGTAGTAGTAGTGACCCTATCTTTACTAGCCTAGCTTATGGGGCTTCCGAATCTACACTTGCGACTGATAATACTTGGGGATATGCATTTAAGACATCTACCTCCAATGCTCCATGGTCTTCCTACTCTGGATTACCACTATATAGTGATAGTAATAATGTAACCGAATTAATTGATACTGATGGGGCTGCGGCGAGTGATTATGTTACCTTTAAAATTGGAGCTAGAGCAGCTAGTACTCAGGCTGGAGGAGAATATAAGAACGTAATTAATTTCATTGCGGTAGCGAAACCAGAACCACACCTAGAACCAGTACCATGCCAAGGTGGATACATTTGCTATAACGTAAACTCACTAGATCCGACTGAAGGAACAATGGGAAGACAAGAAGCAACAGATGGCAATACCGTTACATTAATTGCTTCTAACTTCTCCCGTGATGGTTATGGCTTTGCTGGTTGGTCTGATGCTTATGACTACGAGACTAACCCAAATGCTCATTTCTACGGGCCTAATGAAGACATTACAATACCGTCTGGCACCACGGCTAACGGCTTAGCCCTTTATGCGGTTTGGATTCAATCTGCTGGCACTATGCAGGCTAATACTTCGTCAGTATGCAATAGCTTAACTCCTGCCACCTACAACGATGAAGGCGACCAAGACGAATCTACTTGGTCCATTACTGCAAATCTATCCAGTATCTCCGCTCTCACTGACACACGAGATGGTCAAACCTACGCTATCGCCAAACTCACCGATGGTAACTGCTGGATGATTGAAAACTTACGCCTAGACAACTCCGCTACTCTCACTATCGCCAACACTAATAAACCACTAAACGACGGCACTAATGTCACTCTCAAATATAGCTATTCAGATACCGAAACACATAACACCCTTTCTGCTTCGCAAGACCCTACTGCAACTGCATGGTGTCAATCCAATAGTGCTTCTTGTGATGATCAATCAATGTTATTTACTGGTAATACTACTAACCGTGCATCCAATCCAACTACAAACTCAGGAAGTATGTATTCCTATGGTAATTATTACAACTGGTACTCTGCCACAGCCGGTAGAGGCACATATAGCTTTAGTACTAACAATAATAGTGTAGCAGGTGACCTATGTCCTGCTGGTTGGCACCTACCAAAAGGCGGTAATAAATCCAATGAAGCTAACAACGAATTCTGGTCATTAGTCGTTACCGGTATTAATGGTGGTACTAATCCAGCTAACTATGAAAGCAGCACACAACCATATTATACAGGCACCCCAGAAGGAACAGAAGCTTCTAATAAACTAAGAGCTTATCCTAACAATTTTGTCTATTCCGGCAGCGTCGTCGGTGGCTCAGTGAGCAATCGAGGCTCGATCGGCTACTTCTGGTCGTCTACGGCGCTCTCGTCCCGCAACGCCTACAACCTGTACCTGTACTCGTCCGACGTCTACCCAGGTACGGGCAACGTCACCAAGTACACCGGGAGGTCAGTGCGTTGCGTCGCCCCCGGCGTGTAGTGAACTGTACCCTTAAATGAAGTGAACCCTTTTTTATGAACCATATTTGATTGTGAAATGTACCCAGTAAAGCCTTAACTGCAGCTATCCTAAAGCAAGCAGTTAAGGCTTTACCGTTTTCTAAATGAAGTACAATATGGTACGCTAAATATATGAAGAATCAATCTAAAAAGGTTTACGATGGCGATTTTAAGCGAAAGGCAGTGGAACTACATCTTGAAAAGCGCTATGGATACAAGAGGGTTGCTAAAATGCTAGGGATACCGAGTGCTACATCGGTGAGACAGTGGACTAGTATTTACGAAATTGAAGGGCCACAGGCTTTAGATGGAGTCAGACTCGGAGGTCATACAAGGCGGAAACAACCAGAATTCCCAAAACCGAAGAAATTAAAGGGCAATCCATCTTTAGAGAAAGAAGTAGAATGGCTTAGAGCGGAAAATGCATACTTAAAAAAACTAGAGGCCTTAGTTGCCAGCAAGGAGAATCGCAAACCAAGGCTTTAGCGATTTGGGAACTAAGGCAAATAGGGTATAAATTATCTCTCCTCCTAAATGTATCTGGTGTTAAAAAATCAACTTATTATTATCATGTAAAACGTTTTGACAAACCAGACAAGAATGCCGATCTAAAGCAAGAAATTAGTGACATCTATCATAATCATAAAGGGCGATACGGATACAGAAGGATCACTCTTGAGCTAAAGAACAGAGGTAATACATATAATCATAAGAGAATTCATCACTTAATGCAAGAAATAGGAATCGCGTCAAAGGTTCGTATAGTAAGGTATAATTCCTACAAGGGCACCGTTGGTAAAATTGCGCCGAATTTACTAAAGAGAGACTTTGTAGCTGATGCTCCAAACCAGAAATGGGTTACGGATGTTACGCAAGTGACGATTAACGATGAAAAAGGCTATATTTCGCCAATAATTGACCTATATGATGGCTCAATCGTTTCGTATGCCGTATCAAAGCACCCTGATCTCAGACTGGTAATGGAGATGATTGAAAAAGCTTTTGATAAAATACCAAATGGCACAAATTTGATTTTGCATTCTGACCAAGGATGGCAATATCAGCATAAAATATATCAAGAACGACTTAAAGAAAAAGGTATACGTCAAAGTATGAGCAGGAAGGGTAACTGCCTAGATAATTCCCGAGCAGAATGCTTTTTCTCAATTTATAAAACCGAATTACTATATCTCAATAAATACAAAACTGTTGACGATTTCCTTGAAGCTACTCATGAGTATTTTGCTTACTATAACAATGAAAAAATTAGCGAAAAACTAAAAGGTATGACTCCTATCCAATTTAGAAAACAGCGAATCTGCTTATGAACGCATTCTTACATCAGAAAAAGTGCAACTTTTGAGGTTCATTGCAGGCGAGCAGGGGAAATTGTGACTACTCCCCAAGGGTTCTCGTTCCCTGGGGAGACAATATGTAGCGACACTACAGTTTGCAGAGTCGGTGATTTGCCTGTAAACTGTAGTTAATATCACCTAATTACAGAAAGGAGTCACCTATGCAAAGTGGTGTCGCTACTATAAACAATAATAACACGATTTTTA